>DLXM01000316.1 GCA_003448835.1 Bacteroidota bacterium
TTTTTCCTTACCGGAAATCTGGGGATGGCTATTGGAATTCATTTTGCATGGAATTTTTTCCAGGGTCCGCTACTTGGATTGCCTGTAAGTGGCATCATCTTTAATAATTCTTTGATTCGTACCACTTTCGAAAATGATCAACTTATCACAGGTGCGAAATTTGGAATGGAAGGGGGGCTAATCGGTACACTCGGCATTGTGCTGATCCTACTTATATCGTGGTGGTACCTTCGCAAGAGAGTACCGGGATTCACAACTCATCCTGCAATCCAATCACAAACAGTTTTAATTTCCGGGCGTTGGGGACAACACCCTTAATTCGCCTTTCCGAATTTCAACTTTAAGATTCGTGACCTCGAGTCCGCATTGTTCACCATCTACATGCAGTGGTATTGGCAAACTGGATTCTAAAATAAGCGATCTGCATTTTCGAAATTTAACGGCTTTTGACCATCGTTGCCGACCTAAAAGAAATAAAGGCAGAAGCGGGAGTAGCTTCCAAACGGGAAGCGGTGCTACAGTAACTACATCCAACACACCATCATCATTCGTAGCCATTGGTGCAACCTTAAAATTTCCACCTTCAATCGATCCATTTGCAATGGTCAGCATAACCATGTTTTCATACGAATGATTTCCATCAATAATTAAATCAACATCAGCCGAAACAACATTAAAAACTGATTTCAATGCTGAATAAATGTAAATCAACGGTCCTTTGAGTTTCTTTACTTTCGATGCCTCAAAGTTTATTTGTCCGCCAAGTCCAATATTCATGGTGTTAAACATGTATCCATTGCCATGATTCGATGAGTAAACCACAAAATCGATATGGTGAACAAAGGCAGATTTTAATTGTTCAATAGCTACCTGAGGATTAGTTGAAAAATGGACCGATTTAGCAAAATCATTGCCCGATCCCATAGGCAAGACCGAGAGAACAAGATTCGGATTCGAAGGCAGGAGTTTCACAACCTGTGAAAATACTTCATTCACAGTTCCATCCCCACCGCAAGCAACTATCACTTCGAACGACTTAGCAGCTTCCTGAACCTTGATTTGAATATCCGATTTACTGGATGTAACATAGATTCTGGATCCCGGCCAGTATTTATCAATCATCAACTGAAGCCATGACTCAGCAGACTCTGCCCTGGTGCGATTTGCAGACGGATTTAATATGAACGCATATGCCATACGCGAGAACATCTATTGACTTTAGTGACCTGAATTAGAAAACACAGAGATATTGAATTTATTAAATAATTATCTTAATTTAATAAGCTATTTCGGTACCAATCCGGATGCAAGCGAGAGTGGTGAAATTGGTAGACACGCTAGATTTAGGATCTAGTGCCTTAACCGGTGTAGGGGTTCGAGTCCCCTCTCTCGTACATATCATTATGAACACATCTGGGAGCTGCACGGCTCCTTTTTACTATTAAGAAACAAGTTAAAATCGTGAATATTACGGTTCAAGAAATCAATTCTGTCGATAAAGAGATCATTGTTACAGCAACTCGCGAAGATCTGAATCCAAAATTTGAGCAAGCATTAAAGAACATCCGCAAAAAAGCGAATATTCCGGGGTTTCGTGTTGGCATGGCCCCAATGGGTATGATCCGCAAGCGTTTTGCTGAAGAAGTTGAAGCCGAAGAGATCAATAACTATGTTCAGGAAGTGTTTCGTGATAAGATTTATCCAGAATACAAACCAGTAGGTGAGCCAAAAATCACTGATCTGAAATGGGAAAACGACATTCTTGAGGTTAAATATCAAGTCGGGGTAAAGCCGGAATTTGAATTAGTAGACATTAATTCATTGACAGTTGATAAGTTAGTCCATGATGTTACTGAAGAAGAAGTTGACAAAGAAGTTTCACATGCACTAACTCGTCGTGGCGAATTCGCAGACTCTGAAGACCCAATCGAAGAAAATTCGAAAATCACTGCTGACGTCCTGCCAATGGATGACCATGGTCATGATACCAAATTAGAAGAGGGACAAGAATTCGATTTGAGCGAGCCCGATAATGCTGACCTGCGCAAAGATCTCTTAGGCAAAAAAATCGGCGACACGGTCGAAGTAAAAATCGAGCATGGCGACCACAGCCACAGCTACAAAATGACAATCAAAACCCATAAGAAATCCACTCCAGCTGAGTTGAATGAAGAATTCATTAAGGATGCATCCCGTGGGGAAGCGACAACAGCTGAAGAATATCGTAGCTTTTTGAAGAGCCGGATTCAGGAATATTTCGACAAGACTTCCGTTGACTTCCTGAAAGAAGAAATAGCAGACGCAATGGTTGAAGCCCATAAGTTTGACGTCCCTGAATCAGTTGTTGATATGGTAATAAATTCATATCTCGAAGAATATAAACGCCGTGCCGGTGGAAATCTTCCCGAAGGATTCAATATGGACGACTTCCGTGCTTCATCATTCGAGAGAGCACAAAAAGAAACTAAATGGATGTTCATTCAGGACAAACTTGGCGAACAATATCCTGATGTTGAGATCTCACCTGAAGATGTTGACAATTATATGCAAGAAGAAGCAGCTAAATATGGTTTAACTGTTGACATGATCAAGCAGTTTTATGCATCTTCTACTGATCAAATAGAAAATCTTCGACAAACCTTGCGTTCTCAGAAGCTCTTTGATAAGTTAATGAACGAAATTAACGTTAAAGAACTTGACAAAGAGACCTTCCAGAACCGCAATAAATAATTATTATCATGAATAAGCAGCCTTTGTACGACATGACCCTATCTTCTGAAGGACATGAGCCTGTAAATAGCCTCATCCCAATGGTAATTGAAACTACCAGCAGAGGCGAAAGAGCTTATGATATTTACTCGCGATTGCTCAAAGACCGAATCATTATTCTTGGGTCACCCATTAATGATGTTGTTGCTTCAGCAATCGTTGCACAGCTTTTGTTCCTCGAATCAGAAGATCCTGAAAAAGATATCAACCTGTATATAAATAGTCCGGGTGGTGTTGTGAGTTCAGGTATGGCAATCTACGATACAATGCAATACATCAAGTCTGATGTTGCCACTACCTGTATCGGGATGGCTGCTTCTATGGGAGCCGTATTACTTACAGCCGGTGCAAAAGGAAAACGTGCTGTACTTCCTAACTCACGTGTTATGATTCACCAACCATTAGGTGGCGTTCAGGGACAAGCGAGTGATATCGAAATCGAAGCTCGCGAAATTTTACGACTTAAGAAAAGTCTGAGTCAGATTATTGCCGATCATTCCGGAAACACACTTGAACAAATTATCGAGGATTCCGACCGGAACCGATGGATGAGTGCCGAGGAAGCTAAGGAATATGGTCTGGTGGATAAAGTTTTACAACGATCTGTCCGTTCAACAAAATCTGAATAATCTTCATTGGTGTGGTATCCTGATTTTCACACCTAATCTTAATCCGTATAGGAGATCGACTGTATGAGCGATCGTAATAAAAGTAAAATCCATTGTTCATTTTGCGGTAGAACCAGCAATGAAGTAAATAGCATGGTTGCCGGACCTAATGTTTACATCTGTGATTATTGTGTTACAGATGCATCCGGTATCGTTAAAAGCGATTTGTCGAACAGATCATCAAAACGAGCTGCAAACTACAAACCTGTTCTCAAGCCAATTGAGATTTCTCAAAAGCTGGATGAATATGTTATTGGACAGGAAGCGGCGAAAAAGGCTTTATCCGTTGCGGTTTATAATCATTATAAAAGAATTAGTGCCGACAATGTTCCGGACAACGCTGACGATTCAGTAGATATTGAGAAAAGCAACATCATGCTTCTGGGTCCAACCGGTAGCGGAAAAACATTGCTTGCCCGAACATTGGCACGGATTATTGATGTACCATTTTGTATCACTGATGCAACTGCGCTTACCGAAGCCGGTTATGTAGGTGAGGATGTAGAAAGCATCCTGTCCAGTTTGTTGCAAGCCGCTGATTATAATGTTGAACGAGCTGAACGCGGTATCATTTATATCGATGAAATCGACAAAATTGCCAGAAAAGGAGATAACGCTTCGATTACCAGAGATGTGAGTGGGGAAGGTGTTCAACAGGCTTTGTTAAAAATTTTAGAAGGCACCGTTGCTAATGTGCCACCAAAAGGCGGGCGTAAGCACCCTGAACAAAGTTTTATTCAGATAAACACGAAAAATATTTTATTTATCGTGGGTGGAGCTTTCGACGGACTATCTGAAATCGTTGCCCGTAGAATGTCGACATCTAACATCGGATTTCACTCTGATAAAATCGTCCGCTACGACAAAAATGATCCTCAGATCTTCTTACATGTCGAACCGGGTGATTTGCAACGATTTGGATTAATTCCTGAAATGATTGGACGACTTCCAGTGATTACCGGATTACACGAACTCGATGATAAAGCATTGATCGACATCCTGGTTAAACCTAAGAATGCCCTCATCAAGCAATATCAACGCCTTTTCCGCATGGAAAATGTAAACCTGGAGTTTGAGGAAGAAGCTTTAAAATCTATCGTTCAAAAGGCCAAAACTCGTAAAACCGGAGCACGTGGACTCAAGTCCATACTGGAAAAAGCGATGCTTGAAATTATGTTCACATTACCATCTTCAAACAATATCGAGCGATGTTTAATTACTCGTGAAACCATTGAAGAAAATGCCTCTCCGATATACGAGAAGAGAAAAGCCAGCGCATAAGATTTAGTTCAAATTAATCTATCCAAATATAGTTAAAGCTGAGTCCTACCGATTCGGCTTTTTCTTTTATATACTGATGTGTGGTTTTGCTTACCTTATTCAAATCACATGAATTCGTCTCACAATTGATTTATTTACTATGAATATCTTCTTTCTAAGTAATCAGCGTAAGGTTTTTTCAGTCATAATTCTGGGATTAATCGCAATTGCCTCCTTTTTGTACACCCAATATGTGCTGAATAGCATCCTGGATCACGAACGCGCCGGAGTTGAATTGTGGGCAAAAGCAATTGAATACACAAATCGGGATTTATATCCTGAAACTCAGCGTTCACTTCATGGATTAATTTTAGAACTTGAGGCAAATTCTGAATTATCTGAATCTGAAAAAAGTGCCTATCGCAAAACGTTGGAAATCGCGATGTCTGATTTGTCCAATGCCGGACTCGATTTTATTGCCAATGAACTCATAATCAACAACCGATTCAGTGTGCCATCTGTTGCAACAGATGAAGATGGAAATATTTTAATTTTTAAAGATATTGATGAGGATGATGCAAACACAAAGACTGTTGAGTCATTTCGTGCAATTAATAATCCAATTGAAATTCCTGTATTAAGGGCAAATGGAAGCTACTCAACTAATTATGTATTCTATGGACAAAGTGCTGTAGCACAAAGCTTAAAGTACTTCCCTTACATTCAATTTGGCCTGCTTGCACTCTTTTTTGGATTGATTTACATCAATATTTCAAATCTCCGACGTACAGAGCAATCAAACCTGTGGGTTGGGATGGCAAAGGAAGCCGCACATCAACTGGGCACACCGTTATCCAGCATGTTTGGATGGATCGAATTAATGAAAACATCCACAATCGACCCGGAATCAATTAAGTCGTTACATGAGCTTGAAGAGGACGTAAAACGTTTACAAAACGTAGCTGAACGATTTAATAAAATTGGGTCAGGTCCCGAACTTTCTTTTCAACGAGTTGAACCCATCCTGAATTATTGTATCGATTATATCGAACGCAGATTACCACGATTTAGTAAAAATGTTACAATTCGAAGAAACATAGAACACGATCTTAAAGCTCAATTAAATTCTGACCTGTTTACCTGGGCGATTGAAAATTTGATGAAAAATGCCATAGATGCCATCGATTCGAACGATAAAGACGCTTTTATTGATATCAGATGTATCAAAGAAAATGACCATATAATTGTTGAAATTGAAGATTCCGGGAAAGGAATTGAAAAGAAATTTTTTAATGAGGTATTTAATCCCGGATTTTCAACTAAAAAAAGAGGGTGGGGATTGGGCTTAAGCCTTACTCGCAGAATAGTTGAAGATTATCATAAAGGTAAAATTACAATTCTTAAGTCATCACCCGGGATTGGGTCGACATTTAGAATCTCGTTGCCGATAAAAAAAGCAACCTAGTTTTCCCGATTTTTCAGGTATTTCAAGACATATTTTCCCAGAATATCAAACTCAAGGTTCACTTCATCCCCAATTTTGAGGGTATGTAAATTTGTGAATTCATACGTATAAGGAATAATAGCAACCATAAACGAATCACCAAGGTCGCGGGCTACTGTTAGACTTATCCCATTTATTGCGATACTACCTCTGCCTACGATGTAATCACGTTGCTCTTTGTCCAGACCAATTGTATATAGCCATCCTGTATCTTCTTGTTCAATTGAAATGATTCGCGAAGTTGAATCTACATGCCCCTGTACAATATGCCCATCAAGACGATGCTGCATTGTCATAGATCTTTCCAGATTTGCTTTTTGTCCTACATGAACCGAACCAAAGTTTGTTTTTCGTAGGGTTTCCTCCACAAGTTGAGTGGTGAATCCGGTAGAATCACATGCTATAACAGTTTGACAAACACCATTCACACACACGCTATCATCTATAGATAACTCACTCGCAAATGGTGCGGAATAAGTAACTTTGATTCCGTCACCGGACCGAATAACCGCAGTGACTTCACCTAATCCTTCTATAATACCTGTAAACATATTTTCAGCTAATTTAAACTCGTTTAATTATGAAATTTGATTCGATGGATTAAAGATATCCTGTAAATAGGATATCATCCCCACTTTTTTCCCAGCTTGATTCTTTAAACTCCACAATCTCACTCATTCGTTCGATTCCGAGTCCAAGTATGGATCTTTTTCCACCGCCCAATATTTTTGGTGATACAAAAATTTGAATTTTGTCCACTAATTTCTGTTTCAATAGGGCAGTTCCTAAAGACCCACCACTTTCTACCATGATTGAACTGATACCCATTTCGCCCAATTTGGCCAAAGCTAAGTCGAGGTCTGCATGCCCATTTTGCTGAGTAACAGTTATTATTTTCCCGCGGTTGGTACCGGTAGATATTAATTCCAGAATTTGATCATCGGATCCAATCAGATCTCGATTGTGTGTAATTCTAATCGTTTTATCAACATATTGATCATTGAATAAATTCAAATGATCAGGTAATTCACCAGGACCATCAACTACAACTCTCATAGGCTGACGCCCGGTTACATGCCTGACTGTCAATCTCGGGTTATCAAATAATGCCGTATAACGCCCTATCAATACAGCATCATATATACTACGCCAATAGTGGACATTAGTGCGAGAGACATCGCTGGAGATCCACTGTGACTCACCATTCAATGCTGTTGTATAACCATCAAGTGTTTGTGCAATTTTAAGCATTACAAATGGACGCCGTGTTGTAATGTGGTGAAAAAAGAACTCGTTTTGTTTCAGAGCAACATCCTGAAATAAACCAACATCCACCTGGATTTGGTTATTGCGAATCATCTGAATTCCGCGACCTGATACTTTGGGATTCGGATCTTCAACCGCAACAACAACACGTTTAATTGGGAGTTCTGAAAGTTTTAGAGCGCAAGGCGGAGTTTTACCAAAATGTGAACAAGGTTCAAGGGTAACATAAATCGTCGCGTCGATAAGCTCGTTTTCATTCTTAATCTTTTTGAGAGCATTGACTTCAGCATGGTCACGTCCATAACGTTCATGAAATCCTTTGGCTAATAATTTGCCATGTTGTGAAACTATCACACAACCAACCAATGGATTTGGACTGACATATCCACGACCCTTTTCAGCCATGCGAAATGCCATTTTCATCCATTTTTCGTCATCAGCAGTAAAAGAGGCTCTGTTTTTTGCCATGTTTAGTCCGGACAATATTTCCGGTTAAGAATTATATAAAAAGGGATTTAACTGATGTAATGTCTCATCCATGGTGTCCCGGCTCAAAAAATGAAGGACAATACCACTTTGCACCATATTAGATTGTCATTAGAAAATTACGTGTTTTGAAACACACAAACATAAAAAAAGACAGACCCGTTAACCGAGCCTGTCTTTTACAATTTGAACTGATCTTGTATTAGAGATTATAGAATCGACGGTAATCTTCGATATCAGCTTCGTCTTTGAGTCTTTCTAACCAAACTTCTTGAAAAGATTGAGTTTTGGTTTGAGCTAGACGCTGACGGGTTTGCTGACGATATGCTTCTGTAATTCGTGAAGCATCAGCTTCAATTTTTTCGGTTACAACTATTACAAATGCAGCATTATCACCTTCGATTACTGTTGAAACAGCATCTGTTGGAAATCCAAACGCAGCACCAACTAAAGCCGGCTCGCGACCTGATCCCGGTACAGAGTTAGTCGACATCCTGATGTTTGAAGCAACTTGAACTTGTTTACCATCTGCACTAGCAAGTGCTTCAAGTGATGTATTACCAGCTAAGAGTGTTTTAGTTTTATCAACGGTAATTTGTCGGCGTTTTTGACTACGAAGTGTGTTTTCAATTTGTGCACTGACTTCTGCAAGTGGTCTTGGACCTTTTTTAAGTACTTCAGTTACACGAACAACTAAAATTTTATCATCCAACTCAACTGGCTCTAATAGTGTATTTGCTGAAGTCACTTTTTTAAGTTCATTCATAAGAACACGACTTTGTCCAACGCCGGTGATAAATGGTACATCTTTAGTAGCAAACCCTGTCTGAAGTGAGAGTGAACGGCGTTCAGCTTCTTCTACAAATCCATCTAAATCAGCAAATTCACGGAAGTCTACTGCTTCGTCTAATTGTCGTCTGATGGTATCGCCACCGTCAGCTTCAATTCGACGAGTAAACTGTGCAAGGCGAACTTCAGTGTTTGAACGATCTACTATCTGATAAATCAAATAACTGTTATTGGATTCGATTGGAGCAGTTACCGTGTTCACACGAGCATTAAATACTGTGTTTCGTGCAGCTTCTGGAAGGTCTTCACGGGTGACATATCCTAGTTCACCACCGCGTTGAGCTGTTGCATCAAATGAATTAATTGCTGCGATTTCAGAAAAAGAATCGCCGTTGTTAACCCGACTTACAATATCGCGTGCAAGTGCAAGGGTTTCTTCTTTATTAGCTTCATTGAAGTTTAAACGAATTTGGCGAACACGTGTATATGTTGTTGAACCTCTTCGTGATTCTATCAACTTAGCAACTGAAACAAGACCTTCGTGTTCAACCGGTTGTGTTACTTCACCAACACCGAGTTGTAACACATCAGCTAAATACCAGTTAACTTCAGATGGATTCAACCAACCACCAAAATATGGTGCGTCAGAAAATGCTGAAGCAATAAAAATTGAGTCATTCTCGGCTGTAGCCAATTCACCGGCAATTTCACGAACTTCGTCATAAATTCGGCTTGAATCTGCGGTTGTTGGTAATTTTGAGAACTCAACAAATTCAAATCTCCAGGAATCATCCTGCTCAAATTTATCACGGTTAGAACGATAGTAACTATTAATCTCTGATTCAGTTACTGTAAGTTCCGCTTCATCTACCGCTGAATATGGAAAACGGACATAATTAAATGTAACTAGCGAATTTTCACGCATAAATTCTTGCTCAATTTCACTGTCACTTACACGAAGTGATGATTCTATGTAAGCATTGAGTTTTTCACGTGATCGTTGATCGCGAAGCTGAGATTCAATGTTAATCCATATTGGAGTGTTCTCAGGAGCTTCAATTGCAGCCTGTAAAGCAAGTCTGTCAACTGTTCCATCTTCTCTTGTGAAGAACTGAGCTACCATCGGATGTGGATTTACACCGGTTATCAATTCTACCAACTCGTCATCAGTTACCTGAATTCCAAGTTTTTCCATTTCAGAATCAATGATACGCTCTAGGATCAACTCATCCCACGCCATTTCTTCATAGTATGCTCGCATTTCAAGCGTTGGCGCCTGACCAGTTTGTTCCTGGTAGCGTTGGGTATACATATTTGTTCGAGCATTATACTCTTCTGCAGTGATCGGCTGACCATTTACTTCAGCCAATGAACGTGGACCTAACATTACGGCATCAATAGCGCCTGTATCAGCAAGTCCCCAGAGGAGTCCAAATGCGAGAATCAGTATCCAAAAGATAATCTTTGTACTGTTTCTCAGTCTATCCATCAAACCCATTGAAAATTCCTATAAATTGATTCATGTTTACACAGAAAATATTCTGCGCATAATTAGAGATTTAGCCTTGTAATATACGACGCAATTAGACCAAACTCAAAAGAATGGACTCTTTGGACATTACATTGAGCAAAAAATGCTATTCAAAGAAAAAAATTCATTTTAAAACAATCGAATTAATCGTAAATGTCTTAAAAAGTGCTTTGGATCATCATTCAATTGCTCCATAAATAGATTCATATTTACGGTCAATGAATCCAGATTTCGATAAAGATTCGGATCGTTCACCATGAGTCCCAATGAGCCTTCGCCTTCGTTGATTTTTCGCATTATCTGTGATAAATCACCGGTGATTGAATTCAGATTTTTTGCAATGACATCAAGTTCGGTACTCGTTGCTTCCAGATTGGCGATCATTGATTTAATATTTCCTTCTTCGTCAGCCGTTAATCCTTCCAGATTATCCATCGACTTTCTCAAACTCTCAATACTTTGTTTTAAATCATCATTTGTTTCTTTCAACAAAGCATCAATTTGTCCGGTTGCCGAATTCATGTTACCAAGAGTTTGGTTGATATTCTCTTTACCACCCTCCTGCATAATTGACTGCAATTCAGTTAACAATAAATTGATTCGATCGGAAGATTCAGTTACGTTTTCGGTAAGCTGACTTCCCTGAGCTGCCAATTCACCCATAAACCCAATCTCGTACACTCCCTCAATTTCACCTTCATGCTCAATCAATACGGTGCTTTTACCTCTTTCAATTTCAATTCCTTTGGAGCCCAGTAAATCGATCGAACGCACATAAGCGATTGAACCCTCAGGTAATCCATCATTTAAATTGATATTTAAGGTAACTTTTACACTATCAGATACCAGTAATGTAAGTGATTGAACAGATCCTATTTTGATTCCTCGTAGGGTAACAGGTGTACCAACCGACAAACCGTCAGCTCGATCATAATTCGCGTAAATTACAGTTCCCTGTCTGAATACAGGCATGTCTTTCATTACCCGGAATCCAATAAATCCGATGAAGACAGCTATAACAACTGTTAAGCCAATTTTTAATTCGTTATTTACTTTCAATGTCTACTCCATTTTTAAATCTGATACTCACTTGCACGGGTAAATTCAATCAATCTCGAATCGTCCGACTTTTTAAGCTCATCAATGGTCCCGTACCAACGCAGTTGTTGACCATCTATAAATGCTGCTTTTTCGGCTACATCCAGGACACTATGCATGTCGTGGGATATTACTACCGATGTTATCGATAAGTTCTTAGTCATGTGAACGATCAACTCGTTAATTTCATTTGAAGTTTCGGGATCTAGTCCTGATGTCGGTTCATCATATAACAGATATTTCGGCTGCAAGACAATTGCCCGGGCCAATCCAACCCTTTTTCTCATCCCACCGGACAAATCCGCTGTAGATTTATCCCCGATATCGGCCAGGTTTACCATGTCGAGACATTCCAGTACCCTGGTATTAATTTCCGATTCAGTCATTTTAGTAAAATAACGAAGTGGGAAGGCGACATTTTCGTGAGCAGATATTGAATCAAATAAGGCTGCTCCCTGAAACAACACCCCAAACTTTTGTCTGACTAATCTCAAGTCCACATATGAAAGTTCAAATATGTTCTTACCATCAATTAAAACCTTGCCGGAATCCGGGTACATTAATGCGTTCAAATGCTTTATCAATACCGATTTACCTGAACCGGATTTGCCGATTACAGCCAACGTTTCTCCCTCGTGAATGGTCAGATTCACGTTCTCCCAAATGAGATTTTTACCGAAACTCTTGGTCAGGTTAATTACTTCAATCATATTATAAAAGTATGGCGGCCAGTAAAAAACTGGATACAAGTACATAAATACAACTCAAAACGGTTGCTTGGGTCGTTGCATTACCAACTCCCTCAGCACCACCGGCGGCATAATATCCTTTATAACACGAGATGGAAGTGATAACAAATCCGAATACAAATGATTTAATCATGCCAAAAGCCACATCCCACGGGAAAAAGAATAACCTGGCACCTTCCATAAATTCAAAAACGGTAACCGAATTTGTCATGATTCCGGCCATAATGCCTCCAAAAATACCAAAAACAACCGCCGCCATATAGACTATGGGAAACATTACTATTCCAGCAAGTAAACGTGGCATTACCAAAAAAGTCACAGAATTAAATCCCATCGATTCAAGTGCATCAATTTGTTCACTCACTCGCATCGTACCAAGTTCTGTCGCAATTCGGGCACCAACCCGCCCGGCTAAAACAAGGCCACTTATTACTGCAGCCAACTCAATGATCATCGACTGAGAAGTAATTGCACCAATGGTAGATTTTGGAATTAATGCCGAGGTAAACTGGTATGAAGTCTGAATCGTAAGTACAGCACCGGTAAAAAATCCTGCAAGCGAGACAATCCCAAGAGAGTCGTAACCCGTCTTAACCATTTCAGCAAAAAGATTTTTGCGATAGGTTTTAAACTCCGTCATTGATCGAATAGCTTCGTAAAGCAATCGGCTGTAATTACCTATTTCTAAGAATAATTGCATGATTTTCGGAAAAGTTAATCTGGGAATCGAGTACTCAAGTATGAATTTTTCGTAAGGTAAATTTCCCTATATTTTTGATATTAAATTTACCTCTATTCTGATGACAATCCTAACTTGCTCGTGGTGAAAAACACGTTTCTAGCTATTTTTATTGTGCTTCTAGGCATCTCAGATGTCCAATCGCAGTATGGTTCAAAATCGACATATCGGTTTTTGAATATTCCTGTTTCGCCCCAGGCCACTTCGTTGGGGGGTGTTCCTGTATCCCTGATGGATGCAGACCCTGCTCAAATGCACTTAAACCCTGCTTTTTTGGATTCTACTGCAAATGGCCGTCTATCTGTATCATATGCCCGTTTCTTATCTGATGCCAATATTGGTTTTATAAGTGGTGCTTACGAATTAACAGGGATTGGTACTCTGGGCGCCGGACTTCGATTTGTCAACTACGGTACACTTGATCGAATCGATGAATATGGTATCGATCGGGGGACATTTAATGCCTCAGATGTCGCATTTAAAGTCGCTCTATCACGACGTTTTGAAGATTTATTTCAATTTGGAATCGCTGCCGACCTCATCTATAGTTCATATGACGGGTATTCATCAACCGGGGTAGCGTTTTCAGGTGGTGTGATTTACAAAGCTCACGAAGATATGATCGTTGGGTTGTCCTTCATAAACCTGGGCCGTCAATTATCATCATACAATGGTGTTCAAGAAAATTTACCTTTTGATTTGAGGCTTGGTGTAACCAGAAAACTACTTTATTTACCGCTTAGATTAACTTTTACGGCTCATAATCTACATGATTGGAATATGAAAACTCCAAATGATGATTCTGATCCGGCATTTTTTTCAAATTTGGCCCGACATCTGGCCATCGGTGGCGAGTTTTTGTTTTCAGAAAGCTTTAAACTACGCCTAGGTTATAATCATTTTCAGCATGAAGAGCTCAAAACAGGTCAACGACTCGATTTGGTGGGATTTGGGATTGGTGTTGCTATTAAATATAAAGGTATCGGCATAGAGTTCGGCCGAAACTCATACAGTGATATGGGTAGTTTGTTTCAGTTAGGGATTAATACTAGAATTTGACAAAGTAAGGTTATTATGATTCGATATTTAACTTCAGGTGAATCTCATGGACCGGAATTAACCGGGATTATTGAAGGAATACCTGCAGGAGTGCCGGTTTCAGTGGATGACATTTCATTACAACTCGCACGACGTCAGGAAGGGTACGGACGCGGCGGAAGGATGGCATTCGAAAAGGATGTCCCCAAGATTCATTCCGGGATTCGCTTTGGATTGACCTCCGGCGGTCCAATTGCAATGTCGCTTGAGAATAGAGCATACATCAAAGATGAGGCAAACTGGCCGGTCGTAATGTCAATCGATGGCGATGGTAGCGATATTGAAAAAATTACCGTACCACGTCCAGGGCATGCCGACCTTGTTGGTACACAAAAGTATAGGTTTGATGACATCAGACCAGTTATAGAACGATCCAGCGCAAGAGAAACCGGGATGAGAGTTGCATGCGGTGCAATTGCCCGAAACTTACTCAAAGCCGTAGGAATTGAAATAGGCGGACATGTTCTCCGTGTTGGTTCAGTTGGGTATGACAACTGGAACGACATCCGGGCAATCGTCGACCCACTATCAAAATCCGGCGCAGAAAATGTGTTTAAAAATGCGGATGAATCCGAAGTACGTTGTTTAGATCCCAAACTATCTGCAGCAATGGTTGATGAAATTAAAAAACGTCGCAAAGAAGGAAATTCTCTGGGTGGAGTTTATGAAATTATCATCACCGGGGTTCCGGCCGGGCTTGGAAGTTATGTGCATTGGGACAGAAAACTCGATGGACAATTAGCCCACGTTATCATGGGCACTCAGGCCATGAAAGGTGTTGAAATTGGTCTGGGATTTGAATCCGGTGGACTACCGGGATCTGAAGTCCATGATGAGATTATTTATCGGGATGAGAATTTTCAGCGCAAAACTAATCGCGCAGGGGGCATCGAAGGTGGGATGAGTAATGGAATGCCAATTATCATTCGTGGTGTGATGAAACCAATTCCGACTATGTTGCATCCAATAGATACTGTCGATATCAATACGAAAGAAGTAGTCGACACAAGGTATGAACGATCAGATGTATGCGCATTACCCCGTGCAGTTGTTGTAATTGAAAATGTAATCGCTCCGGTTATAGCAAATGCATTTCTGGAAAAATTTGGTGGTGATTCACTCGATGAAATTCTGGAACGCTATAATCCAGCATCATAAAGTAAACTTACATTCGTTTAATTCTATGATGGTTTACCATGAATAATACGATTCAATTGTTGAAATCATTTTTGGAAATGGATCCAACCGATAGTTTTACTCAATTTGCTCTGGCAATGGAGTATAATAAAGCGGGTGATGTTCATCAATCGGAAATTACATTCAAAAAACTTGTGGAAGCTGATCCGGGTTATGTAGGTACCTACTATCACCTCGGTAAGCTGCTTGAAGTTCTTGGTAAAGTAGACGAAGCCAGAAGTGTTTTTAAGGATGGAATTGTCGTAGCTGAAAATTCTAACGACCAACATGCTGCATCCGAACTAAAACAGGCTTTACTTGAATTGGATTTTTAATGAACTTGCGAAAATGAATTTTAAAAACATTACCCGATATTTATTTCCAATTTTAACCGTTCTGATACTTCTCAGCACGCTTGGATTTACAGATGTTCAGGCTCAGAACCGACAGACCCATGTTGTCAAACAAGGCGAAACACTCTTTAGTATTTCAAAAGTATATGAAGTAACAATTGATCAACTTCGATCCTGGAACAATCTTAGCGGGAATCAGATTAGTATTGGTCAGCGTTTGATCGTGTCAGCACCGGTAAGTTCAACTCCCCCTGTTGAATCTTCACCACCTACAGAAATTCCGCCAACCCAACAACCAATCAGTCCCGAAAATACTGATACCGAATTGATTCGACATCAGGTTCGAACCGGTGAAACACTTTTTAATCTGTCACGACGATATGGAGTAAGCGTTAATGATATCAGGTCGTGGAATAATCTGAATTCGAATCTACTTGAAATTGGGCAAGTTTTAAATATTCACACAGACGGACGAAATGTTGTTGAATCAAACCCGATAGCGCAAGATCCGCCTGAAAATCAAACCTCCAGCGAAACTTCAAATAGCATTACCGGATCGACCAACAGTTCTGCTTATTACGTAGTGAAGTCTGGCGATTCTCTGATTCGAATTGCAGGGCAATTTGAAATCTCAGTACCTGAACTCAAGGCTTTAAACAGAATGCAAAGTGATCGAATCTCGGTCGGTCAGGTTTTATTGGTTAGACGTCCACAAGGTCTGCCTTCGGTTGGATCCGGTACTACATCTACAACACCGCAAGGTCAGTTTACCTCTTATGAAGTTCGAAGAAACGAACGACTAAACGATATATTGAAAAAATTCGAAATGACGGAGTCTGAATTAGCCGCGTTAAACCCGGACATCGATATTCAAAATATTCAACAAGGTTTAACTTTATCGATTTTACTACCACCAAACATCACGTACAAAAATCCTTATCGCGTTCAGACTGAAGTTGCGTCCAATCAATCAACTGTCACCGTATCGCGATATAGCGATCTCGACCGTGGACGCTCCACAACCAATGGTGATCTCTATAATCCAAAATCATATACCGCTTCTCACGATAAACTTCCGCTGGGTTCTATCGTATATATCGAGAATCCCCAATCCGGCGTCGGTTTGTTTGTGCTAATCAACGACCGATCCATCGAACAGGGGATTAAATTATCACATTCAGCCTTTGAAAAACTTGGTTACAACTTATCAGGTAATAATTCAGCATTAATTAAACCGTAAAAACGATGAGCGCGCTGGGAAGAGCATTAAATCCATACTTTAGTCAGACAAGTAGCCTAACGTACAGCTACTTAATTGCATTGCCACTTCTCATCATGTACGAGGTTTTTATCCTGATCAGTCAACCGGAAGCTGGTGGATTTGTCCGCCTGTCAACAGATATTTGGATTAAGTGGATTTTTGCGGGACTCGGATTTGACACTCTTAAATTTACAGTAGCACTTGCGCTTATACTCGGTCTAATCGTGTTTTTTAAAGAACGCGAGAACCCGGTAAAAATTCGGGGAAGATTTTTCCTCTACATGATTTTGGAAAGTACCCTCTATGCAATCGTCATTGCGATGCTCATTTCGGGATTTTTAGGACTAATTTTTAATGCGGATGCAGAGGGTATAACAGGGCTCACAAAATTTCAACAGTTGGCACTTTCTATTGGCGCCGGACTTTATGAAGAACTTATTTTCCGGGTTTTATTAGTAAACGGACTCATTATCATATTTGGATGGATGAGTTTTAGTAAAGGATGGAAACACGCCGGTGCAATGATTCTGGCTGCGTTAATTTTCAGTGCGGTCCATTATTTTGGATCTTACGGCGATCAGTTTACGCTTTCATCCTTCATGTTTCGTTTTCTGTTCGGACTTGCTCTAAATGGATTGCTGATCTTTCGTGGATTCGGAATTGCAGCGTGGACCCACAGTATGTACGACGTAATTGTAGTGATCGTAACCTGATCAGTCTTTGTTGTATCCGCGTTTATCGGCGTATTCTTCAAGTTCAACCCGAAGTAAATTTCGTCCTCTGTGCAATCTGGAACGAATAGTCCCAATGGGCACATCCAGCATGTTTGCAATTTCTTCGTAGGTAAATCCTTCAACATCACAAAGTAAAACAACGGTTCTGAAATCTTCCGGTAATCGTTGTAATGCCCTCGTTATCTGATCATCAAGCATATCGCGATACATGATATCTTCCATATCTGTTGTATCTGACTGCTCACTTCGAACGTTTTCGTAATAAGTCGATACTTCATCGTAATCAACTTGTTGTGGCTGCTTAGACTTCTTGCGATAGTTATTGATATATGAATTCTTCAGAATTCGAAATAGCCAGGCTTTAGCGTTGGTTCCCTTTTCATAAGAACCAAAAAATCGAAATGCCTTTACAATCGTATCCTGAACCAGATCTTCAGCGTCAATTGGATCCGTAGTTAACCGAATCGCAAAATTATAGAGCGAATCAAGATGAGGAATCATCTCTCTTTCGAAATCTATTTGTTTTTGAAATTCGTCTTGTGTTAAATCACCCATCGACCGATACTGAGTTAAAATATTTCTACGTCAGGAATTCGCGGCCGTAGTGCCTGGAATTCTTCCAGCAATATAAGCATAACAAACGCAATTTATTTCAGGTAGTGCTGTATTATTACTGGTTCGTGTCCACCCATTTATTGCAATACACGAGTCACAAAGTAATAAAAAACCGATTGATTGCTAGATTAAATTTTAAATTTACAAGAATTCACTAAGCTTTTAATAAAAACCACCACGGTTAATCGGCGAACTGCTTCGCTCCAAATTATTTAAACCCGGAAGTTTTTGGAAGAGTCCCTGAATTTGAGAGTCTTTAACCGTCAAACGAAACATGTAGTACTTGAATTCACCAAACGGATTCCATTCAAACGACAAATTCCAGCAATGTAAATCACGAGTTATACTAAACCGGGTAGGAGTGACTTCCTTGCGAATAAAATCATACCCCAGCGATGTCGAAGCCTGCCACTCAGGTGTAATCCTAAACTGAATATTTTGAGCGTTTATAACAGCTGTTTTGTTGGATTGATTTGCATTTACATATTGCCAGCTATACTCCATACTCAAACTAAATGACCAGGGCACATTGATCGGCTGAACCGGTCCCTCATTAAACATATGATTATATGCTCTGAATACCGATTGGTCAAACGGATCATAAAATCGAGGATAATATGGTTGGTGTGGGGGTGCCTGAAATCCACCCCGACCCGAACGAAATTGAGTACTGGCACGGACACTAAATCGGGTCATGCGGATGTACCCATTATCCTGATCCCATAAATATTGTGGAATTGCCCGTCCGGTCGAGTCTGTATCATAAAAACTAAAACTTGCCGCTGCATTTATACTCACACCCTTTACAAAACTGGTGTTTGCAGATGTTATCAAATCACTAAGTTTGAACTGTTCTGCAGCAAAATTATAAGATAAACTACCCCGAAAACTATCAAGCAATCGAACTATTTGTTCTTTTTTCTCACCTGTACTATCTCTTCTCACTTGCTTGGTTTCAAAAACGTTATCGATCGAAAATGCAATTGATTGTTGTTCACCAGCGCCCGGACCACCATAAACCCCGCGTTCAAATCGGCTATATTGCAAAGTATTTCCCAACGTATCGGATTGTACAGTACGATAATATCCCCAAAAATCAGACGAAAAATCCGGGCGGTAATTATAACTCACCGAGGGGCGCATCGTGTGACGAAATCCTTCAAAATTTCCGATTTTCGCATTCGAAATACCATACAAAGTTGTACCCAAACTTAATGACGTCGTTATATCACGTGCTGTGGCAAATCCATTCTCAACATTTGTGACAACGCTGTTTGTAACAGGATCAAATTCCTTACTTACCGTTTGGGGATACCAGTATTCATTCATTCGTACCGAGGCAGTCAGGTTTGCAAAATCACTGGGTATCAACTGAGCTGTTGCATCCGCAGCATGAGCAAGTCCATATTCGATATGATTATCACGTCCGGTTGCAATTCTGTATTTCTCGGGCGATAACAATGCATCAATCCAATTAATTGAGGGGTCAGCGTCATCTATCGGATTAAAATTATACCGTGTACTAAATCGATTACTGTATCCATATGAAATCGATTCATACCATCTCGGATTTAAACGTCGAACGGTCGATTGAAATGGAGTTTGTCGCTTTATTGCAAAACTACCGGTCGGACCCTGAACAGAAACGCTATTATCTCGAAAATTTTGCGATTGAGAAATGTTAACACCAAAGGTATAATCACCTTCCGGATGACGGTAATTATATCCAATCCGACTCGTAGTACTCGTATTCGCACGATCATCAATATTATATGAGTTACGATTATAAAACTGACTGGTCCTCAAAGTGATGTCTGCATTAAATGATGCATATGGTGATATCGTTTGATTATGCTGCAACGATAACATCTGCTGAGACGATTTCGTGAAATCCGGGTCAGAGGATTCAAGTCCACGATCAAACGAATAGCTCAACCCAACTGAGCCACGATACTTTCCAAAGTAATTGTACTGAGACCTTGACGTCAAATAATAGGATCCCGATGTAAATACATCTCCCTGGAGCGAGCTTGTTAAATGATCATTGAAATACTGAAACCATCCCAAATTCTGCAGACCAAGTCCACGCCGATTTTGCTCCTGAAAACTAAATGTGGGCTCCAGGATTCCAGATCTATTGCGCTCCAAACGTGATGGAAGGTATCCAAATGGAAAAATAAAAGGGTAGGGGATATCGAGTATATATAATCTGGCTCGTGAAAAAAAGACTTCATCTTCATCCACAACTTTCATTCTGGAAGCTTTTAAATAGTAATGTGGATGGTCTAACGTACATGTGGAATAAATTGCATCCTGAATAAAAACTACGTGTGGGGCGGTTCGTTTTACTTGAGTTCCCGTGATATTTCCTTTGTCGATAGTAACACGTGCAACATCAAATTTACCCTTTTCGGTTTTGAAATTATACAATATGCGCTGGCTTCTGAGTTCGTCTTCACCTCTTTTAAGTACCGGTTGAGATAAGGTATCGGCCGGATTTAACGCCTCGGCACTCATCAAATCATCGCTGAGATTCAGGGTAATTTGTCCGGATGTCAACTCACCTGAAGTATGTTCAACTCTTGCATTACCGAACAATGTACCAACACGAACTCCTTTAACCCGAAATTTGAGAGAGTCCGAAGCAGAGAATCGAACCGCAACATCGCCGGATGACGAAGCATCCTGGGCATTTACATCCTCACAGACCACCGTTAACAGCAACAAACTGATTGCCAGAATCGAAATCAATTCAGCTGTTAACGATTTATGATACATTTTTTAATCTAAATATTCATAGGGTAAACTAGCAGCTCCGAGGACCGCAGCATCATTACCCAACGATTCAATAATAATTTCAAATCCTTCGGTAAAAGCATTGATCATACGCTTTTTAGCCATTTCACAAGCCGGTTTAATAATCCAATCGCCGGCTTTCGAAACCCCTCCACTGATAATTACTTTTCGAATATCGAGTACATGAATATAATTTACAATTGCTATCCCGAGTCGGTCACCGGCTGTTTTCAAAATATCAATTGCAACTTTGTTCCCTAAATCTGCTTCCATCGAAAGATGGATGGGTTCCAGTGACTCAGGTGATTTTTCAAAACGAGGATAAAGTGGATTTTCAGGATGCTGGCGAATAATATCCCACGCATGTTTGCTTAAAAATCGCTGACCCAAATAGGCTTCTATACCACCTTTTGCGGGACTATTGTCAAGAGGTCCGTTATAATTAATAATTACATGGCCAAATTCTGCGGCTCCACCTGTAGCTCCACGAAATAGTTTATTCTGATAAATTATACCACCACCAACACCCGTACCAAGAGTAATCATAATAAAACTATCAAACGGCTTACCAGAGCCAAAATAACTCGAACCCAACGCCATCAGATTAGCATCATTATCAACATAACACTCAAAACCGGTTTTGTTTTTCAGTTGTTCGGCTAAATTTTCTTTGATCCAACCGGGGAAATTTGGAGGATTACTTACCGTCGTTCGGTCAAACGAAATTACACCTGGTGACCCGACTCCCACAGCAAAAGGTTTTTCAGGAGAATCTGCAGCTGCCATCTTGATGACTTTCGCAACCTGATTTATAACATGATCTTTGCCGATTTCAGCATCAGTCGGAATCGAGTAGCTTTTAATAATACCTTTTACATTATCAACAAGAGCACCTTTAATATTTGTCCCGCCTAAATCAATACCAATAGTAATCATATAAACTCCAGCTTATTAATTATTTCTGATTCTATATACTGTCTCGCCCGGACGACGCATCCCGTATTCTTCTCTGGCAATTTTTTCAAGTAACATTGGATCATTTCGAAGTGCTTCGATTTTTTTGCGCAAATTTTGAGTATCGGCCACCAGCTGTTCAGTACGATTAATTAAATCTTTTTTTTCTCTTTCGAGTTGATATCTGGTCCAAAGAGAATATGTATCAAAGAAACCAAACCATAATACAAAGAACAAGACCAGCACAGAAATCAGAGCGGATTTCTTCCAGCGTAGCGGATTTAAAATAGGATTGATCTTGATCATGGATTCCGTTTTGTAGTTGGTGCAAAATAGCTGAATAAAGCCTTATTATCTACTTTTCTAAAGCCAAAACGCATTACGAAAATGTGTTATTTCCAACTTTGTCGCTGTTTCGTAATCTGTAACCACTGCGATTACATCAAAACGTACCCCGACATCCTCAATTCGATTTTCAAAGATCCATGATTCCGATGCTTGTTTTACTGATTTCTGCTTTTGCATATCAACTGTTTCTTCGGGTCTGCCAAAATGAATAGATTTTTTTGATCTGACTTCCACAAATACGATTTCATCGCCGTCGTAGGCAACGATATCGACTTCTGCATTCTTAAATCGATAGTTTCGATCCACAATTTGCAATCCGGATTCTGACAAAAAACGACAGGCCAAATCTTCTGCTATGCGTCCTTTTTCAACAGTCTTCATCCTTTGTCGCCCTTTAACGACTGGATGCCACCTTTTATGCGATCAACAATTGTTTCCTGAGCTTTAGCCAGGCTTAAAAGTGTTTTAAGTGATCCCAGTTTTTTGTTTTGAACATAAGGTAACAACGCAGCTGAAAACTCCTCAAACAGATCCAAAACCTTGATAAAATCCTCAATTCGTTCCCGAAATATTTTGGCTTCATCCGCATTATCACCGGTTGTTGGAAGTAATTCCAAACACTGTTTCAAATCCTGTTTCACAGGAATCAGCTCCCGATACTGACGTTCTTGAATAATTATGGAAGCAATAACCCAGACATCTTTTTCTGCCGTGAAGTATTCTTTGCGGCTACCTTCTGATTGAGTTTTTAAGACAAGACCCCATTCGGTAAGTTTTCGAAGATTCATATTTGCATTACCACGACTTACATCAAGCTCCTTCATGATTGAATCAGTATCCATGGGAGTGTCCACAGCATACAAAAGGGCATGGATTTGAGCCATAGTTTTATTTATTCCCCAGGCGGGACCCATTTCACCCCAGAGCAGTAAAAACTGATCGAGTGCTTCTTGATATGCTTTATGTTGATGATCCATAGTTATAAAAAAATACCCCGAGGTCGGGGTATCATTATAAAAACAAAAACGTGATTTTTTACACTAAATTTATTTTTTTAGCGAACTTAATCCCGCTGAAAGTCTTTTAACAGCTTCTTCAAGTTCATCCATCGAATTCGCATAGCTGAGACGGATTCCATTAGGCTCACCAAATGCATCACCCGGTACTGTTGCAATCCCAAAATGCTCCAATAGATACATAACCAGATCCGTTGAAGTTGCGATTTTCTCTCCGGTTGATGTCGTTGTTCCAAGATATTGTGATATATCCGGGAACACATAGAACGCACCACCTGGTGTAAAACAACGAACTCCATCAATATTATTCAACGCTTCAACCATGAAATCTCGTCGTTTATGAAATGCTTTTTTCATTTCCATAACCGTATCTAGGGTTCCTAAATAGGCTGCTTCTCCGGCTTTTTGAGAAATCGTACTTGGTGCTGAGGTTTCCTGACTTTGAATCTTTGATACGCCTTTAACCACTTCCAGCGGACCAGCCAAATAACCGAGTCTCCATCCGGTCATGGCAAATCCTTTTGAAAACCCATTAATTAGTAACAAACGCGACATGATCTTAGGTTGGGTCTGACCAATGCTTACATGTGGCTGATCGAAAGAAATGTATTCGTAGATTTCATCTGAAATAATGTATACCTGTGGGTATTTCAATAATACATCCGCAAGTGCATTTAGCTCATCCCGGGTATAACAACTACCGGTCGGATTTGATGGAGAACACAGAATCAATGCTTTGGTGTCGCAAGTAATTGCCTTCTCAAGCTGATCTGGTGTAAGTTTGTAATGATTTTCAAATGAGGTTCGTAAAATCACCGGTTTCCCGTCAGCAAGCTTGACCATTTCGGGATAGGACACCCAATATGGTGCTGGAATAATTACTTCATCACCCGGATCAAGAAGCGCCAATAACGAGAATCCAACCGACTGTTTAGCTCCATTCGAAACTATAATTTGTTCAGGGGTATAATTAAGCTCATTATCGCGTTTTAGCTTGGCAGCAATCGCTTGTCGAAGTTCAATTGTCCCATTGTTAACGGTGTACCCATGGTGACCATCATTAATTGCCTGAATAGCGGCGTCACATATATGGGTTGGAGTCTTAAAGTCGGGCTCACCCGCGCTTAACGAAATTACCGACTTGCCTGCGTTTTTCATCTCTTTTGCAAGAGCGGTTATTTTCAATGTTTCTGACGCAGCTAACGAATTTGCTCTTTGTGAAATCATATTTTAGTGCTATCCCTTTAACACAAGATTCTTAATAATTGATAGATTAGGCGGAGGCTTAAATTTAATCAAATGAGAAGATAAAAACTTTAAAATTAGAGGCGTTCCTTATGTATTTCGAGTGCCTTCGCAACATTTTCTGGTACAAAATGTGTTAAATCACCACCCCAGTAAGCAACTTCTTTAACGAGGGATGCCGAAACAAACGTGAGTTCTTCCCGTGGCATTAAAAAAACAGTATCCAGATTTGGTGATAATTTGCGATTCATCAACGCCATTCTAAATTCATATTCGAAATCTGATATCTGTCTTACACCCCGAACGAGTGTTTTAACATTCAGTTTTTCTGCATGCTTTACTAATAATCCGGTAAACATATCCACTTCAACTTTACCAGCCCAATCTTTTCCGGATATACACTCTAAAATCATTTCTTTGCGCTCTTCCGGGGTAAAAATCGTTTTTTTGCGGTTATTTACCGCAATCGTAACATAAACTTTATTGAAAAGATGGGTTGCGCGTTCCAGAATATCCAGATGTCCGTAAGTAATTGGATCGAATGATCCGGCGTATAATGCAGTCATGACATTTCAGCTTTAAAAGGTTACTGAATCTAATCTAATGGTTTACAGACAAAATCACTAAAAATCAGTTCGACGACGAGACTATAACTCGATTTGATCTTCGCCCGGCAATACGAAAATACTAACTATTGTACGTCCATACGGTTTTGAAAAAGCACAATTTGGATGTTCCGTAAAGTCATGACGCTTATCGTGTTCTAATAAAAACCATCCATCTGCTGCCAACCATCCGTCGGACAAAACGCGGTCAATGATTTCGGTCATAGTCGGATAGTCATACGGAGGATCGGCAAATACCAGGTCATATGGACGTGGAAATTTACCTAAAAATGAGTCTACTGCTGAAAAAACAGTTCTGATTTGTTCAGCAACCCCAAATTGTGTTGCTGTCTCTTCAATAATTTTGATTGAAGCTCTGTTACTATCAACAAAAGTCACATGACGTGCACCTCTTGAAATAGCTTCAAATCCAAGATTGCCTGATCCACCAAACAAATCGAGCACATCCAGTTCGTCAAAATATCTACGGGCCGATATAACATTGAACATGCCTTCCTTGGTTCGATCCGAAGTCGGACGAATTTCTCCTGAGGTTGGCGCTTTGAGTTTTCGGCCTTTTAAGGTGCCGGTTATAATTCTCATGTTAAAGGGCTAAAATTATTGCGGGAAATGCTTCTTCCAGATTAAAACTGTAGGTCTCTTCTGAAGCTTTAACATACATATCAGATAGATTATCGAGTTTTATTTTAATGCTACCACTGTCCAGATGATTATGCAATATTTCTGATATCTCCAGCGCTTTTTCGCCATAGTAGTACACACAGTCGTGCACACCACGAAGCCAGGGTAGGTTTTCAGATTGCTGCAACCATAGAAACGCCAAATCTTCGAGATATCTGAATCGAATAAATGTTGCGGCACGAAATTTCCCCATGATAAACGATGAAATTACCAGGTGGTCTCGGTAACATCCTAACAACATAAAAGTATCACGACGATCGGTTTTATCGATCCAGTTTATTCCAATTTCAAAATCACTGCATAAATCAGAGAATGAGCTCGCATCCCCTAATTGTTTGTAACCGAGTGTGTGTGGCTTACTTCTGACTGATAAAAAACGATAATCTCTATTGCTCAGGTCAAACCAGAAAGGCTCTAACGTTTGGCGCGATTGTCCATGCATGAGTAATTTGAGATAAGATTCCCTTTCACCGGGATCATCATACACAGACTTAGGTAACGTTGACCAACATTCCAGATTAGCAGGAAAAAGACACTTTAAATTCGTGACTTTATATTCTCTTACGATCCGGTCAACTCGGTCAAGAAGTCCTGAAATTGCTTCACTATCAGCCTCAAGAAGAGCATTTTCAATATTAAAATTGAAATCAATTTTCCCAATTCGCCTGAGCGTTAATGGTAATTCTGAGCTATTCAGTGCATAGAATAGCTGAGTGTCAGAAAAACATACGCCCAGGTTGACGGAAGGCTCTTGCATGGGAATTAATCCCAGTTGGAAGCATTAAGCATCGTAGTTCTTTCCAGACTACCGATTTTATCATCGCTATCCGGATCAGACAACAAATAGATTTGCGGACGCAAGGTATCATTACGAGCGTACTCAAATCGACTTCCAGATGCTCTAATCGTGTAAGTGAAACGATCAACATCAAATGGAATATTAGCAGGTCGGCCAAACATCGAATCAGCCTTTGCAATCATAAGAGAGTCCGTTTTCAAATACGTTACCAATGAATCAAGCGTAGCCGGAAATGAATCGTTGTCTCTTTGATATTGAATGAGCGCATCTCGAATTGCTTCCATTCTATCACGAACTAGCTCGGTTTCCTCGCGCTGTTCAACGATTTTTTGGTACGGTGTGTAGATTGAATCAAAAAGTACATAAGCGAGTCCAAAGATGACGACCCACAATACAAGTCCGATTATTTTATTACGATTATCTATATCCATTATAGTTGCTTAGCAAAAGTACAAGGTGACAAATTATATGTACGAAAATACACGCAGTTATGTAGATATGCAATCTCTATGAAAAATATTCGTATTAAATACATTATTTAACAGAATCCACCACTTTTCGACGTAGTGTCATCTCCGTTTCATAGCGTCTACCTTCTCGAATCAACTCAACACGCATTGTATCGCCCTCACTATATTCCCGAAATAATGCCCAGGCATGATTTTCGCTGTATATGGGCTCAAATCCAACACGAAGGATGATATCACCCGGCAAAATTCCGGCTTCAAATGCAGGTCCATCCCGGTTCACACTCACCACAAACAGCCCCTGAATGGTCGGTAAATTATACCTCATTGCCAATCCACGATTTATCGCTGTCCATTCAAATCCTGAATCAAAATCCAGCTGAACCTCACCACTTTCAACCAACATGTTTAAAATTCTAATCACAGTGTTGCTGGGAATTGCGAACCCAAGCCCGTGAAAACCGTTGCTGGTTCCACCTGTATAAATAAATGTGTTGATCCCAATTACTTCACCATAACTATTCAGTAATGGTCCACCGGAATTACCACGATTTATCGCTGCATCAGTCTGAATCATATTCAAATATACCCTGGGGTCCTGTGGATTTGGTCTGAAGTCTCTTTTAACAGCACTAATTACACCCACCGTAACCGAAGGTTGACCATCCTCGAACAAACCAAATGGATTGCCCATCGCAATAGCCCATTCTCCGACCATTAATTCATCTGAATTTCCAAAAGTAACATGCTCAAAAGGCTCATCTGATTGAATTTTTAAAAGTGCCAGATCCGCATATTCATCTCTGCCAATTAATGTTGCCTCATACGTTTCTCCATTACTTAAACCGACCTGGATATTAACTGAATTTCGTCCAACTACATGCTCATTTGTCAATACATGACCTTCGGGACTAATAATAAAACCGGATCCAAG
>DLXM01000353.1 GCA_003448835.1 Bacteroidota bacterium
CTTAAAAAAGCGTGCTTCTTGCAAAGCCTCTTCAGCAAATAATCGGCGGTAAATGAGAGGTAATTCGGCAAGCTTTTGTTCTGTTTCAGCTAAAAATTCTGATGTACCGGCTTCTATATAACCGTTTGATCCAGAGCTTTTCCTAAAGCCCAGTATTAATTCTAATTTATTGTAGATTGTTGATATAAACCTGGCCGTAAAACGATATCGAACATACATCGAGTCACCGAACTGAAGCCAGTTTGAATTTATACGTGTTTTCCAGTCAATCGCACGTGAAATGACCATTGCTTCACGATTTTTACTTCTTATATATAAGTAATTATCGTCGATCATGGCATTATGGCAAACTTCACTATAATTAGCGTACGCCTTATCCAGTTCTGATTCAGCCAATTTTACCAGTTTTTCGGCTTTTAATTGAATTTCAGAAGTCCGTTTGGCTGCCCTGTCGAGTCCATCATGGATTAAACTTAATATCTTATCGTCGTCATTCGATTTTTCTTCAGAATCTAAAAGTTCAATTGCCAATTGGACATTCACCATTGAAACTTGAATAACTTCATCCACGTCAGCATGATATTTTTCCAACTCACTCATAAGAGTAATCGGAATCTTGCGGAGTTTTCTAAAAACATCATTTTTAATGAATGTTGTTAATTCCAATCTGAAATTTATCAACTCATGTTCGGTGATCGCTTTTCGAAAATCTGTCTGTTTGGACTTAAATACGAACGCCTGATCAGGCAATACTTCATCCCCCAATAGAATTCTGGATAATACTTCCTCCATATCATTAATGAGATCAGTACTCTTAAGCTGGGAAATTATCGGCTTACTGAATGCATCATTAAGCTTTGATTCAAGTTCTTTTTGTGTCTCTACTAATTTCTTTTTAAAAATTGCAGTTCGGACAGATTTTGATGACGTAGCTTCAAAAGTATCGGCGGTCTTTCTTAAATACGAACCAGTTTTATCCACTAAGGGGATAATTTTCTTAATTAATGTGGAATTAAAATGATTTTTGAATTCCAACAACTCATTATTTATCAGATTGTTGTACTGATGAATTCCAATATCTATGGATAATTGAGAAAGGTATATTTCGCAATTTTTTGCCCATTTTTCTTCGGAAGTGATAATCGTTTGAGTGGCAGTTTTCTCTCTTCGATTTAAGTTATTTGAATTGAAATGCTGATTAGATTCCTGAAACGTACCCATAAATCTAATTTTGGGTAGCAATTCTTCTAAAATTGACTCACATATTCCCGTAAATTCACTCTCCAGTTTTGATTTCGTATTTTCCAATTCAGCAGTTAAATTCTCAAAAATGCGAATATCATGTTCTCGTCGAATCCGATCCTGCCCATGATCACAGATGTCATCCAGGATTGAGGCAATTTTACTGAAATAAGTATGGTCAGTATGACGTACCAAAGCCAATTGTTCAAGTAACTCAACTGATATACTTCTGGAAACACGAATCCATCGTACTTCATGTTGTTCTATTACCCGAGGCGTAATTTCCTTCCCAACAACACCCCGAAAGTATGAGGTGAAAGAATGGTACGTGCGTTTTATCTCCCGATTTGACCGTTTGAAGAATTTACCAATTCTGACATAAAATGAGTCAGTTTCTACTGCTGAAAAACATAGTTCTTCCTGTGAATAACTGGTTTTTGAGGGAATTTCATGCTGTAGTGAACCAACAGCTTCGTGGAATTGATTGAGAAATTCAGGTTCCGAATTAATTTCAATTGCGTTATTTAATTCAACAGATAATGCTTTAAGTACATCTAACAGGATGTTGAACTCTACATCATTTTTTAAAGTCGAATTTAGTTTTCGCGATAACGATCCGGTCAAACGTGTCAGACGGTCATAATGAACTCTGCGATGGGCTGCTATAAGCGGAATAACCTGCTCATTGAGACCTTTTTGGATGAATAAAAGATCGTCTTGGATACTATTTTTGACCATATTGACTGCGCTATGACTGTTTAGTCGATAAACTATAAGCTAATCATTTTATGCGATATCATAAAACTACCTATATCACTTGTGCCCGTAATTTTCTAAATTTGCACTCGTTAGTTGAATATAACTAAACGACAATAACTAATTCAGTAACTCAATTGCAATTCCAAAATATCATACGTAGTTCGATGCACACCTCTGTTCAGCATTATGTGAAAAAACTACTGATTTTGGTCCTTATTTTAATCGGATCCCTGCTACCGGAAATTCTGAATGCACAAAATGATTTACCCCGAATTTCAGTTGCTCAACGGTCAGATGGACTGGGTTATGTAGTAAGATATCATTTTACTTCTGCACCTGACTCATTTAAAATTTTTCAACCACGTGCAGATTTAATTCAACTTGCCATCTATAAAGATGGTGTTACAATTAATAATGTAACTAAACCTGATCCCGGGTCCGCGTTATTAGGATTTGATTTGCATAATTTTCCAGGTGGATTTGGTACAGACATCAAGCTTCGGAATGGACTCAATTTTCTGGCCCGAGCATATCCGGATGCAAATCAACGACATTTATTAGTCGGATTAACTGAAATATCACCTCAGGAAATGCGAATACTTACCGATGGTCAATCAGAGATCAAATGGGAAACAGTTAGCAGTATATCCAGAATAACTGAATTAGACGAGTCGCTGGATTTTAATCAAATTTCGAGTGATTCAATATCAATTGATTCAGACATTTTCCGAGAGGATAAATCCGATGAAAATATTAGTGATATTCTGGATTCCTTAACAACTCCACTCACAAATTATCAGGGTAGAGTAAATAGTCGTGCAGGTTTAAAAACTATCGTACTGGATGCCGGCCACGGTGGACATGATCCAGGTTCAATTGGTAGAAGGAATCGTGAAAAAGATGTTGCATTGTCTGTCACAAAGAAGTTAGGTGCTTACATCAATGAACATTTACCGGATGTCAATGTGGTGTATACCCGAAGCGATGACCGGTTTATTGAATTGCAAGAACGAGGAAGTATAGCAAACCGCGCCAAAGGTGATTTATTCATTTCTATCCATACTAATGCGGCTCGAAGCAGACAAGCATACGGTGCTGAAGTCTATTTTTTAGGGATGGCGCGAACTGAATCTGCCATCGAAGTGATGAAAAAAGAGAATAATGTTATTCTACTTGAAGATCTNNAAGATCCGGAATCCAGATCCCGGGAGCTGACAGAAGAAGAATTAATCCTTTATGAGTTAAATAATATTGGCTACATGAGCGCAAGTCAACGTCTGGCAGAACTCGTTGATCATCAGTTTACTGATCGGGCCCAGCGCCGATCACGTGGTGTTAAACAGGCTGGGTTTATCGTATTATATCACGCATCCATGCCCGCGATTCTGGTTGAACTTGGATTTATATCCAATGCGAATGAAGAAAATTATCTAGCCAGCGATTCAGGTCAAAATATTCTCGCGTCTGCTATATTTCGGGCAATTCGGGAATACAAAGAAATAATTGAACACTAAGTAGTCTTAATATCATGAATCCATTTATTATTGGAGTGGCTGGCGGAAGTGGGTCCGGAAAAACAACCGTTGTTAATCATATTATTAAACGGGTCGGTCAACAAAACATCGTTCTCCTTCAACATGACTGGTATTATCGAGATCTAAAGCATCTTCAATTTGATGATCGTGCAAAACAAAATTTTGATCATCCATCATCACTCGAAACTGAATTGATGGTTCGTCATATTCAGGCGCTAAGTGAGGGTTATAGTATTGAGGTTCCAATGTATGATTTCAAAAATCATGTGCGCAAAGAAGATACAATTTCGTTAACCCCAAGACCTGTAATTCTGGTTGACGGTATTTTGATTTTTTTCGAGAAAGAACTACGTGAATTAATGGATCTGAAATTATATGTTGACACCGATTCCGATGTCCGCTTAATTCGAAGATTACGTCGAGATATTATTGAAAGGCAACGCTCCGTGGATAGTGTCCTGGATCAGTATGAGCGTTTTGTCAGGATGATGCACCTGGAATTCGTAGAGCCAACTAAGCGCTATGCAGACATTATAATCCCACATGGTGGTGAAAATCAAGCAGCACTAGACATGCTGAATGCCTTGATAAGTGGCAAAGTTCAAGGTTTTGATTCGATAAAACGGGACAAATCTACGCTTCGAAGTCCTTCGAAGACCAAATTGGGATGATATTTTGATTTAATGCCTCCCAGATTCATCAAAACTTCGGCATCTCCCCCGCTAAACCAAATAACAGCAGTATGATCATCATTCAAAAATCGTTGGATGTGATCTCGTACCAGGCTTTGATAACTCCCGGTCAGCCCCCATTGCAAAGCTTCCTTCGTGCTTTTAGGTGGCCAAATTGCCGGACGTATTCGATCTACTTTTGGCAGTTCGGGAGCATGTTGAAATAATCCGGCTTCCATAGAACTGATTCCCGGCGCAATTACTCCCCCCTGGAATACGCCATGTTGATCCATGTAATCAATGGTTGTAGCTGTACCGGCATCCACTACGATAACAGATTTGCCATTACTTAAAGAATAAGCACCCTGACACGCCAGTACACGATCGCTTCCCAACGTCTGCGGAGTACTATAATTGATGCGTTTTTCGGGGAAATCAGCAACGCGAACAAACTGAATATGCTTGCCCAAATCGCGATTTAAATTATCCGTGATTGCTTGAACGACACTGGAAGCCAGAAAACGTGTACCGGTTTTGGTAAGCATGGTCATCCAATGTACAGCTTCATCCAGTTGGCTATGTGGAACACGTAATTTCAAATCCCAGGCCCCCTGGTCATATTCAGCTACTTTGATATAGCTGTTGCCAATGTCGATAAACATCATTCAAGAACCTGTAATTGATTTAGAGTATGGTTGTAGGTAGCTTGTTTGGGAAATATAAGAAGTATAGCATAACGAAATTAGGTGATAAAAACATGGACTTAAATGGCAAAATCGCAATCGTAACCGGTGCAAGTAGTGGAATCGGAGCCGATTTCGCACGTAGGTTAGTTCAAAAAGGAGTAACTGTATACGGAATTGCCCGGCGTGAAGAAAAACTCAATGAAATGAAATCATCACTTGGTGATCAATTTATTGGGGTTCCGATGGATATCACCGATGAATCTGCTGTGAGGGATTGGACGAAAAAGACATTTACATCTACCCTACCCGATATTTTAATTAATAATGCGGGAATTGGATTTTTTGGAAATATCGATGATCTGCCAAGTGATCAATGGCATAAGATGGTCAATTTGAATCTGAATGCTGTTTTCTATGTTACAAGTGCAGTAGTTCCACTATTAAAAAAGAACGAGCATGTTTGTCACATGGTGAATATTGCATCGATTGCCGGAAGGATGGGAAATCCGAAATTATCGGGATACAATGCCACTAAATATGCCCTCGGTGGTTTCAGCGATGCTTTGATGAAAGAACTGCGTGACGACGGAATCAAAGTTACGTGTATGTATCCAGGTTCGATTGCTACCGAGTTTAATGATCATGCAGGTGGAACAAATCATCCCAATATGATGGAATCGAATGATGTTGCAACAGTATTGATCAATATTTTAGAAATGCCGGACAACTTTCTGATCGATGAAATTGTGATGCGACCTTTATTTCCCAAGAAAAAATCTTAATAATTCATCAACCCATTTTGATTCAATCTTTATTTCACATTTCAATGCCTATAACGTCTACAAATAGATGGGTGAAGTCTATACTTGTTTTATGTCTTTTAATTGGATTAAGCGCATGTACCGATGATCCACAGCCAAGTATCGATGAATCAACATACGAAGACATCCTTATTGAATTAGAATTGATTGTAACACTCCATACTCAAATAATGGATTCAACAATCACCGATTCATTGATTGGAGTGGTTTGGCAAAAATACGGCGTCACTGAGGATATGTTTAAAGAGAGTCATTTGATTTACGTACAGGATGTAGATGCTCAATTAGAACGAATTAACCGGATTTCAACCCGATTATCAGAAGAGCAACTCGAGACTGAGATGAAACTCTTCGAAATGCGTGAGCAGGAACGCCTTGAGACACAGGCCAGGATTGAAGCAATGCAACAAAGTCAGCAATAGCTCCGCAAAATCACCTCATTATTTCAATCGAAACGTCTTTTTCGTACGATTATAAATAATTTTTTGTTGGGATGAGAGCCATTTGAGTGTCATTTTAACCAACTCATCTGATAGTTCGCTTTTTTCGATGATGTACTCCAGTGTGACCGCATTTGTAGCTATAGAATCAACTACGCTCTTGATATTTTTTCGATTCGGAATATTCGAGGATGATGCCTCATTCACACATCGATCACATAATCCACATTTTCGCGGTATGTGTTCTTCCCCAAAATATTTTCGGATGTAATAACTACGGCAACTTTTAGTCTGCGCATACCCAATCACCTTTTCTAGTTTATCAAGTTGAATATTTCGAAACTGTTCGGCATCTGCTTTTAATACAGGTAGTTTAGACATTCTAGGTTCAATAAGGCGTATAAAAGGGTCATCCACATGCATTTTGTAGGTCAAAATACCCTCAGATTGTAAAACCTCAAGTCCTTTTATTAAAGAATTATAGGTCAATCCCATTTTGGATAACACAACATCTGAATCAATAAAATGAACATCATTCAGGGCTTCTGGCAAAAACAATCGCACCAAATTATCAGTAAATGTAGCTTTTGCTTCATTTTGATACCCAATAATGATCTCCTGTAACGCTTCTCTGCCTATAGTGAATTGAATACCGACCCGGGGATCAGACAATTCTACCATATCAAACACACCTAATCTGTTTAACACACGTAAAGACGAACGGACAACGTTGATATGAAATCCACAACGTGAAGCCAGATTTTTTAAGTCGATACTTTCAGATTCTTCCTGTTCAGACCCAACTGCCAAATGTAACATGTCGCATGTTATTTGATATACAGTACGTAATGTATCATAATCTGGATATGAGTCTTTTACACGTTTTCGCGCAATTTTGATATCCGAATCCC
>DLXM01000066.1 GCA_003448835.1 Bacteroidota bacterium
ATCCTCATGCCCTCTAACACTTCCGAGATTTCCAGATCTATTGCCTGAAGTCTGTAGTTAGGTCGGAATGCTATATTCGGTTTACTGGACTCATAATATAATAATGATACATCCGGTCTTGCAGGCAATATGACATCTGACTCATATTGGTATGCAATTTTACTAATCTGAAAACCAATCATACGATATAGTACACTATTGGACCCGAGCCATATTCGCAGGCTTTGTACCGATTTAGAAACATTAAAAAGCTTGTCTTTTGAAGTGTTTGTAGTCTGTGAGCCCCATTCACCAGTTCTCGGATTCGCTTCATGAACAGTATTGTAATCCGGATCCTTTAGATAGTCCCAATAGGGTAATTCTACATATACATCAGTGAACGTATCCAATAAATCATTTCCTAAATAATACCCAACAATGACAAAATCAGGATTTAATTTTAGTCCTTCTTCTTCAAGAATATGGTAATATTGAAGTGGACCAAAACCACCCAACGCCATATTATATACATCGCGCCCTGAAATCTTTTGTAATTGTTCAGGCCAGGAATTAAATGCTCTGGCATTCACGCCATAAGTTTGTGAATCACCGAGCGTTAAGATATCTGCATTGTTTGGGATTGTTTGATTTCTGAATCCTAATGAATCGTGTCCGGATGAGTACGGTGAAATTTTATCACCAAGTTTAGCATCAAAAACCAATTTCGGTTTTAAATAATCAACTTCATCATATAAAAATCTCAATACACCTTCAGCAAGGAGCAACATCACAAAAAACGACAACCCTACCATCAGCAAGTTGAGAAAAAGACTTTTTAACGATTTTTGGAAGTTATTCCAGTTCAAAATTAATCCATTTTAAAGGTTACCATCCATTTATCCTTATTCTGCCAATCCGGTTGTTCCGTTTTACAATAAAGATAATCGCCTATTACAACATAGTCCATCTCTGTACTCATAAAACACCGGTAAGCATCAAAAGGTGTCCCAACTATTGGCTCACCACGTACATTAAAACTCGTATTCACTAATAATCCGACACCTGTTAACTCTTTAAACGATGCTATGAGTTTGTGATATCGCGGATTTGTGGAATGATGCACGGTTTGAATCCGTGCTGAAAAGTCCAGATGTGTTACAGATTGAATGGTACTTCTTTGAGTGTACAATCTATCCCACAAGGGCAAATCATAATAATTTTCCGGTAGCTTGTGCTGATGTTCTTTTTTTACCGGCGCTACAAATAGCATGTATGGTGACGTTGTATCCAGATCAAAATAAGTGGAACAGGATTCATAGAGAACCGATGGAGCAAACGGACGAAATCCTTCTCGATATTTAATCTTCAAATTCAATTTTTTTTGCATCTCAGGATTTCTGGCATCCCCTAATATGCTTCTGTTTCCCAATGCACGTGGACCAAATTCCATTCGTCCCTGAAACCATCCAACTACATTGCCATCTTTTAATTTTGTAGCGGCAATTCTGGCGAGTTCACTAAAATTATCATATTTGATGAAATTGGCTTTCACTTTCTTATTCATCGAATGGATTTCTTTGTCAGAAAACTCAGGTCCTAAATAAGATCCTGACATTCCATCATCCGAACCGGAAACGATTCTCTCACCTTTAAAATAAATATGATTTATAGCAAGAGCTGCCCCAAGTGCCCCACCTGCATCTCCAGCCGCAGGTTGAATATAGATATCTTTGAATATGTTTTCCCGAATCAACTTCCCATTGGCCACACAATTCAAAGCAACTCCACCAGCCAGACACAGATAATCTGAATTTGTTAGTTTTTTTGCCTCATGAGCCATTTTCAGGACAATTTCTTCAGTTACAATCTGTATTGCCAGCGCCAAATTACAATGATCCTGAGTTAGATCTGCTTCAGCCTCGCGTCGGCTGATTCCAAACAACTGAGCCCATTTTTTGTCATGAACCATACGGAGTCCGGTAGCATAACTAAAATATGATTGGTCCATCCAGATAGAGCCATCATCTTTGATATCAATCAGGTTTTTTTTGATTTTCTGAATGAAATCATGTGTTTGAGGTGAATGTGGATTACCGTAAGGTGCCAATCCCATTAGTTTGTATTCGCCGGAATTAACAGTAAATCCCAGGTAATAGGTAAAAGCGCTATACAACAATCCAACAGAGTGTGGAAACTCCATTTCTTTGAGCATCTGGATTTCATTGTCGGTACCTAAACTGATGGATGCCGTGGTCCATTCTCCAACACCATCGATGGTCAGAATCGCAGCTGATTTAAACGGACTTGGATAAAATGCACTTGCTGCGTGGGATAAATGGTGCTCAGTAAAAAGCAATTTGACGTTTTTGCGGTCATATGAACCAACTTCTTTGAGTCCATCATAAATCAGTTTCTTCAGAAACATTTTTTCATTTAGCCAAACCGGAATGGCTTTCAGAAAAGATCGGATTCCCTTTGGTGCAAAAGCATAGTAGGTCTGCAATAGCCGTTCAAACTTGAGCAAAGGTTTATCATAAAAAACGACCGCATCTAACTCATCGATTTCCAGTCCGGCTTCTTCGAGACAGTATTTTATTGCAAATACCGGAAATGCAGAAGTATGCTTTTCTCTCGTAAATCTTTCTTCCTGAGCTGCAGCAATGATGTTGCCGCCAATAGTAAGACTTGCTGCCGAATCGTGATAAAACGCAGAAATTCCGAGGACTTTTTTCATTTAGTAAGTTTCAACTAGCAATAAAAACACAATTTGGATAAATCGGACTTGATCAGGTATTCTATAATGTCTCAAAACTCAAATACCAGAGTACATTTTGACACAATATTTAAATCATAGATTAGTATATCTGAAACATTGACAAACGCTGTTTAAAGTACTCATTAATTCTGTTCTAAGTTTGTACTTTTTGACCACATACGTAATAAATGAGTCCAAATTGCCGCGCTCCAAATCCAAATTTGAATGGATATATGGAATCTATTGGTTGCCGAATATTTTTTTGCACATGTGATTCAAGCAGAATTGATGATTCACGAAGGGATCATGAATTATTTAAGCAGCAATTTTCGTATTTTTGATGGATATAAATCAAACCTGTGATTTATAACTCAATCCGAATATCAAAATTTCATCGATTGACCAGTTTTAAAATTTTTCAAGAGCACTAATTTTGCATTTATAAATCAGATTTAAGAGTATTATGTCAGATTCTACATTAAAAATACAATCGGCGCCAGTTACATCATCCATACCCACAATTGAAATCATGGCGCCGGCCGGAAATTGGGCATCATTTCATGCTGCGATTCAAGGTGGTGCAGACTCGATTTATTTTGGAGTTGAACAACTCAATATGCGAGCCAGAGCAACGAATAATTTCACATTGGACGATCTTCCACAGATTGCAAAACTTGCTGATGAACATGGTGTCAAAACCTATCTCACGCTCAATACCATCCTGTACGACCACGACTTACCCGTGATGCGTCGTATCATTGATACTGTTAAAGAACATGGCATCACCGCAATTATCGCAGCCGACCAGGCTGCCATATCTTATGCGTTTTCAAAGGGCGTGGAGGTTCATATTTCCACACAGGTGAATATATCAAATATCGAAATGGTCAAATTCTATGCGAATTTTGCAGATGTCGTTGTATTGGCCAGAGAATTGAGTACCCGACAAATGAAACTGATTGTCGATGCAATAGAATCTGAAAAAATTAAAGGACCATCTGGCGAGTTGGTTCGCATCGAAGTTTTTGCACACGGCGCACTTTGCATGGCAGTATCCGGTAAATGTTATCTGAGTCTTCACAGCTACAATGCATCAGCTAACAGAGGGGCATGTCAGCAAAACTGCAGACAATCTTACGAAGTAAAAAGTATGGATGACGGAACCATGTTTGAGATCGACAATGAGTACATCATGTCTCCGAAGGACCTTTGCACCCTGGATTTTTTGGATGAACTGCTGGGAACCGGTGTCAAAGTATTAAAAATTGAAGGACGAGGAAGGTCTCCTGAATATGTAAAAACCGTAACCCGTTGTTATAAGGAAGCAGCTGAAGCGGTCATGTCAGGATCGTTTACCAGGGAAAAGGTCGACATTTGGATGGAACAGTTAAATTCAGTGTATAATCGTGGGTTTTGGGATGGATATTACCTCGGACGTAAATTGGGTGAATGGAGTAATGTGTATGGCTCCGCTGCGACGCGACAAAAATCATTCATCGGCGTAGTATTACATTATTACCCAAAAGCCGGTGTGGCTCACATCCGAATCAAAACTAAAGAGCTGAAAATTGGTGATGCCATCTTGATTATTGGGGATCACACTGGTGTTATTGAATCAACAATTGAATCGATTTATGTAGATGATGTCCCCAATGATTGTGCAAGCAAGGGACAAGAATGTACCATAACTATTGATGGAAAAGTGCGGGAAGGCGATAATGTGTACATTTGGGAAGATCGTCCTATTCCTGCAAAACAACTCCAATCTGAGGTTCATGGATGAAAATACTATTTCATCGGGCGAAATGTATTGGGTGTAATTATTGCGTCGAAGTGGCTCCACAACGATGGCAAATGTCCAAAAGAGATGGAAAAAGCGTGTTATTAGGCGGAAATCCGAAAGGAAATATGATTCAAGTTGAGGTTGGTGAAACAGAACGTGAGTCCAATATAAAAGCCGCGGAACTTTGTCCCGTTAAGGTAATTCGTATCACAAAATAAAAGAGAGGTACGATCAATACCTCTCTTAAATGAGTCAATTTATCAAACTACCATCTTCCAATAATATATCCGATATGGATATTAATCGATGAATTTGCAATAGTTTCACCATTATTCCCGGTTGGAGAGAGATTTGCAAATCCCATATCATAATTCAATCCGAATAGAAGTTTACTTCGATACACATATCCAATTCCCAACGTCAGACCATAGTCTACTCGTTTTAAGTCTGAATTTGCATCCGATCCCCAGACAATGTCATCAGTTTGTGAAACCGTATTATTCCCACTGGTAGCTTCCATCTCGATCTCACCACCGAAACCAATTCCAATATAGGGCCCGACCAGTGCATACATTTGATTTCTTTTCCATCGGAAAGATGGACGATAGGTCACCGGAATATCCAGATAGTATGATGTTCCGGTAGTTTTTACATCAAAATTGGTCCCCCCGATATTCATAACATCTTCATATATAAAACCCCGCATATTCAGGATTACACCCGTTTCAATAATGACATTTCTTTTTACCGGAATCTGAGCCAAAACTCCAATGTGCGAACCGGGGACGACATCCATATTATCGCTGTAATCATTGTTGTTGTCCTCATAAGTAACCGTTGAGTAGTTAAATCCACCCCGGACACTAAAAGTTCGTTGCTGTGCAACGAGTTGAGTGGCTAACAACATCAGGATTAAGAAAGACGTGTATTTGATAACAGTTCTCATAATTATCTCCTTAACTAAGCACTAATTCGTTTTTTAAATGACCATGACCTGCATTTTTTTGTCTTATTACACACTTATTCCGCGGATTACCTNNCTTTAAAAACATAGTAATCATATTCAAAATGAAAGGAATAATTGATAATTGTCTAAAAGTGTACATTTTTTGCTTTTGATAGGTATTTGATGTTTCAAACCGTAAACTTTACTTAAATTTGCTAAATCTTTTACGAGCTTTGTTCGTAGAATTGTACCGACTTATGTTTCTATAATTATTCATATTTGGTATACTGTGTATCTATTTTTATGATACTTCCGATAATTAATTTTATTTAAATGTCTATTAAACCCAGAGTCAGTTGTTTGATGGTGACTGGCAATCGAAAAAATATTGCAAGACGAGCTGTCCTATGTTTTCTGAATCAATCCTATCCCAATAAAGAACTGGTAATATTAGATGATGGGCAAGAAGATTACTCCGATATTCTAACAGAAATCCCGGAAGGTGATTGCCATTATATTCGTATAGAAAAACAAGATGGCACCTACCTTGGTGGACTTAGAAATTTGATTCTGGATAAAGCTACGGGCGATTATCTCATGCAATGGGATGACGACGACTGGTATCATCCGGAGCGTATTTCCATTCAGGCCGGATTTATGGATCAAGGTTACGAGGCATGTTGGTTATCATCCACATTAATGCATATAAACACACCAAAATTGCGGGACCTGCCCTTCATCGGTGGACTTCCTGATGGTGTGCCCGGTAGTATCATGCACGTTAATGTGAAGGATATTCGTTATCCAAATATTGTAAAAGGGGAGGATACAGTCTACCAAAAGGATTGGATGAAACGAAAATGGTTCAAAATGCCGGACGAATACAGTTATTTGTTTATCCGTTGTTATCATGGATCAAATACATGGGGTGAAAACCATTTTTATCGCCGAACACGTAACAATTTCAAGGACTTTTTAATTTTCAACTGGTATAAATTCATTGTTGGTGATTTGAAAAAAAATCCAAAATTCCGCCTGCCTTCAAACCAACAGGATGCCATTGATTTGTTTACAGCTGATTCAATTAAACTTGGCTTATTCGACCAATAACATGCGTATTGTTTATATCCAATCATATCCGATTTATCACGATAACGTGACGGATGAAGCTTGGATGAAAATCGAAAACCGGGATAAATGGATGCCCGGAATCACAGCTGAAAAAGGCGCTGAGGTGGAAATTTGGGTTGTTGGAGAACGCGCAAATATTCGAAATTACAGCTTTGGGAATAACTCAATTCCAGTCAGATTTTTCGAACGATCCAGTTCCGGAAAAAGAACTAAATTTCATTTCAGTCGCGACCTGATTGAATTTGCTCGAAATAATCCGGTTGATCATTTTGTGATCAAAGGGTTAGATGGGGGAGTTGGAGTTGAACTGCTAAAACGATACATAATCCCTGCAAAAATCCCCTTTTCTTTTGTTATTGGAGGTGAATTTCGTTCAAAATTCAACAAACTGGCAACTCACATTTTTTACGAATCAGACCGGCAATTTCAGCAACTGATTAAAAAGCGTTGGTGGATTTTGCCTGGAATTCCTACTAATAAGCTTTATAAACTGCCCAAATCAGTAAATACTGACGAATTTAAACCATATCCTGATATCCCAAAGGAATTTGATGTCATCACTATGGGACGACTAATTCCCTATTACAAGAATTATCAGGCAATTATTAAGCTCAGCTCTACGTTTAAAGTTGCTGTAATTGGAGGTGGGGAATTATTGGATGAGTTTAGACTTGAATACCCAAATATTCATTGGCTGGGACATATTAACCACGCCGATGTACCAACATATTTGTCAAAAGGGAAAGTATTTTTCTATTCCAGTACACGAGATTTTTTCCCAAGGGCAATTGCAGAAGCCGTATCTTGTGGATTACCAGTTGCCGCTTTTGGCGATTCGATTTCGGACGATGTTGTCCAACCCAATTTTGGTATCCTATTAAATAAACGCAATTACGAAGACCAGATGACAGTTCTTTTATCTGATGATAATCAATTGACCGAAATGGGTAAAAACGCCCGTAACTATGCTCTTAAAAACTGGCATTTGAAATCCACTGAATCTGCTGTAGATACCTTATTGAGTAACGTAGGATCCTCCCTATGACACAGCGGAAAGAGCAATTAAAAAAGTTTTTAGATGGTGCTACCAAGGTCTTTAAAGGACCATTTCGATATGTGCTTTACTCAGCAATATTGATATTACTTGTTTATCAGCTCTATGACATTGGGTTTCAGGATATACTTCAATCTATTCCGTCGAATCCATTTGTGTATGTTTTAGCGGTTGTCATATTTTTTGTCCTGCCGATCAGCGAGCATTTTGCGTACGGAAAGTTTTTCAAATTCAAGGCATCCGAAAGTATCCCGATGCTTATTAAAAAACGGGTTTATAACAAAAACTTGCTTAGCTATGTAGGGGAATTTGATTTTTATCTATGGTTGACGCAAAAAGATCCTAATCAGTCCAAAAAGCGTGTATTTGATGTCATTAAGGACAATAATATCATATCCGGGGTTGCATCCATTGTACTGATATCAGCTCTGCTCGGGGTTCTTTTGTTGTTGTATTTTTCTGCGGATGACATTGGCGAATATGTCATGATTTTTGGTTACATCATAGGATATATTCTGATCCTTGTGGCAGTGATTATTGTCATGGCCCGGACCAAAATTTACTCACTCGACCTCAAGGACACCTGGTTTCTGACCTGGGTTCATTCAAGTCGAATCCTATTTATGAGTGTCATACAGATTGCCCAATGGTATCTGGCGATCACTGATATTTCACTTTGGGAATTGTTTGTGATTCTATCGGTACAAATGGTAATTAGCCGGATCCCGATTTTACCTGCCAAGGATTTGATATTTATAAGTGGAAGTATTGAGTTAACCAGTTACCTGGACATATCAACATCTGAACTTGCGGCTATCATGGTATTGAATAATCTGATTGATAAAGTATTAAGCGGAGCCGCTTTTTTCTTTATATCGCGGGTAGAAAAGCGAACGGCAGCTGAATCAGCATCAAGAATGCGAAGCGATGATATAACACCGGTCGATTGAAATGGGGTGGATTTCCACTAACTCAAAATTTGATTTAATCTTTTCCAGGACCTTTTGTCCATCGCAGAGATCAAAATGTATCTCGCCAATTAGCTTATCCATTTTTGTTTTTTAGCACAATTTTACTTTAATATATGCGCTAAAACTTTCTATATGAATGATTATTTTAGTGTAGTAAAAAAAATCCATAAGCATATAAAATTATTTGTTTATACATAAATATTACTTAATATATTAACGATAAGAATATCTCATTATGTAAATGTTAACAAAAATCATATTAGCCATGAAAAAAATTACATTAATGCTGATTGTACTAATTTTTAGTTCGTGCACTTCAGTAGTCGATACAAATCAGAAAGATTTAAATCAACAAACTAGTATTGATACTAATTTGGTGAACAAGGAAAATAAAGATTCCGATATCAAAGAGAATTTATCAATGATGAGTTCCGGATATTGGACTGAGTTGGGTGGAAACGGGAGCGCAATTGACATCGAGGCTGCAGATAAAGTTTGGGTTGTCGGCCAAAGTAATACTGTAATGTATTATAATACATCAACTTCAACTTGGGTTAACGAGCCTGGTGGTGGTAGTGGAAAAAAAATATCTTCAGCAGGTAATTTATTATTACTTACAGGTGGTAGCAATAAAGTTTATTATAAGACAAAAGGATCGTCATCAAGTTGGACGCAGCTTGGATCCATTACTGCCACCGAAATATCAGGAGTAAGAAATGCAACAAGTTTGAGTAATAATAGTGTGTATGCAATTGGCACTAATAATTATTTATATAAATGGACTGGATCGACTTGGGGTACATTAAGATATCCTAGTATCGGTTTATTTAATAATTATTATGTAGGTGTTAGTCATAATTTCACACCTTCAATCTCTGTCTATTTCTCGCGAATTGACGGGATGGGAATTAATTATTTGAAATTATATAGATTAGATCAGTCTTCATCCTCACCTACTGACGATGATTTTATTGCTAATTTAGTTAAAGATATCTCAGTAGCTCCAAATGGTTATATTTGGTTTATAAGGACAGATAATAAAATAGGATACATAGATAACTCAGGTAATGTTAATATTCTTTCATCAGGAAGTGGGACAAGAATTTCAATTGCAAATGATGGGACACCATATATTATTGGAGATAGTAATGGTAAAATTTACTATTACACTTTTTGATTAATTGTCTCGACATAAAAAAGGGGGCATGTTTTTTAACATGCCCCCTTTTTTTAATGTTAAATTCAAATCAATTTCTAAGTCTGTAAATCAAAGATCCAGATGCACCTGATTGGATCGTATATGGTAAACCGTTACCAGCTACTGTAATCTTTTTAGATTTTCCACCTCTGTTTGTCCATGTAAATGAATCCTCATCCCAAACAAATGCGGCTTCGCTTTCACCAATATGCCATACTTTGCCACCACCTGCACCTATTGCTATAGCTTTTCCAGGCATACTCTGCCAAGTACGACCTCTCAAGCGATAAATTTGCTTATTGTTGATAATCCAAGGAGTACCCTCTGAATCAACAGCAATCTCAGTCGCACCTCCGGCATAATTTTCCCAGGCAAAAGTATCTTCGTTCCACAAAAATACGGTTTTACTTTCACCAAGATGCCAAACTTTGCCACCACCGGCACCAATAGCAATTGCTTTACCAGGCATACTTTGCCAGGTACGACCTCTTAAACGATAAATTTGTTTGTCATTTATAATCCAAGGTGTACCATTACTTTCAACAGCAATTCTTTCACCTTTTCCACCGTAATTTTCCCAAGCGAAACTTTGTTCGTTCCATTTGAAAATCGCACCACTCTCACCTATATGCCAAACTGCGGATATC
>DLXM01000338.1 GCA_003448835.1 Bacteroidota bacterium
TCTCAATGACTTTATATTCAAAATCACGCATCACTTCAGTAAACCGGGTAGTTTTTTGCTTGTAAGCAAGATCATCGCGCATTCTTTCGCGATCAACAGCAACATACACATTTAAACGGCAGGCACTACAACTACCGCGCATAGCAAATTTTCGAAGAATATCGTAACGCAATCCAAACCCACCATTCAGGGTTACATTAATTGCATCAACAAACACACTGACTTTACGTGAACTACTCATCTCTAATAATACTTTCTAATTCGTTAAATCTCTGGACTCGACCGCTAATTACTGGTCGTCCGAACAGGCTTTAGTGAGTAAAATACGAAAACTACACCAATAAGTGTCAATACAAGCCGAACTTGTAATGAATCAACGTAAAGCATATTTGAATATTTTGCAATCCAAACAACTGTGGAAGTAATTCCAATCACAACCAACGTTTTTCGGATTCGATATAGAACGTTCAGTTCTTTGTAAGAATAGTACAACAAAATAAAAGCTATAACAGCATAACACACCAACGTAGCAATTGCAGAACCCATCATCCCAAACTGAGGGACCAACATAAAATTGAGCATAATGGTGATCCCGGCGCCTACCATTGTGATTCCTGGTAATATTTTAGTCTTCTCTTTAATAAAAATTCCAGCAGAAAACACCACAAACCACCCCTGAAACCAATACGCCAACAAAAGAACCGGAACTATGGAAAGTCCCTCCCAATAGCGGTCGTTGATAAGAGTTCCATCCCCCATGAACGGAACTTGAAGTGACGCAATTTCAAAAACAAACATCGAAATTGACACAAATATGATACCTGCAAAAATGTTAAACCAATCGAAGACATCAGCAAAAACTGTTTTGTTGTCTGTAGCATCTGCATATTTCATAAAGAATGGCTGCCATGCCATTCGGAACATTTGAACCGTCAAGAGCATGAATATGGCAAGTTTATAACATGCATTATAGATTCCAGTAATATCTTCAGGAGTATAACTGATGCCATAAATTGCTTCAATATGCTCCGGATTCATTGCATTCAGATAAAACCGGTCAACCACCTCGTTTATTGCGAAACCGAGTCCATTTGGTACGTAAGGCAAGCCAAATAACAACACCTGTTGCACAACTGGCATCGAAAATGTGCCTTTGAAAAGACTTCGAGTGATGATCCATAGTCCGATGGTGGTTACACCTGATGCAATTAAATTACTCCAAAGTACCGCCTCAATCCCCCAACCAAGTCCCGCAATTAAATAGATGTTCAAGGTCAGATTAATAATGACGTTCACGACGCGGTATCCGGCGTAAGTAAACGACTTTCGAACCAATCTCAATTCAGCATAAGGAACCAGACTGAGCGCATCAAACCAAAGAATCCCAATGAGTAAGGCATAAATGGTGAAATCCTGAGTCACATCCAAACTGATAACCGGCATAATAAAATCAGATCCGACATACATCAACAATGCCAATATGGATCCGACTCCGATTAACATTGATTGAATGGTTTTAAACACATCAGGTGCCTGATCCCGATCGGTAGCATACCGGATGTAGGCAGATTCCATTCCGAATGAAAAAAGCACATTCAGGAATACAAAAGCAGCAAAAATAAGTGAAATCACACCATATTCATCCGGTGCAAAAAACCCGGTATAAAACGGGACTAGCAAGTAGTTCAGGAATCTGGCCACAATGCTGCTTAATCCATAAACAGCGGTATCTGACGCCAATTCTCTGATTTTTGACATCAGTTTAAGCCTTAGGGGATTGAATAATTTGTTGCAGCGCACGAACGCCGAGAACATAGCTTTGAGCACCGAATCCGGCTATGATTCCGTTACAAACTGCACCCGTTAAGGATGTGTGTCTGAACGATTCTCTTGCGTGAATATTGGAGAGATGAACTTCAACTTTAGGAATTTTCAAGATAGATAATGCGTCTCTCAATGCCACTGATGTATGAGTGAACGCTCCGAAATTCAACAATAAACCTTCAATGGATCCGTCTCTTGAAATCTGATGCAATTTTTCAATGAGTTCACCTTCATGATTACTCTGATGAAAACTAAAATTCACATCAGGAGAAGAATCGACTATGATATTTTGGATGTCATTCAAAGTTAGTGTGCCATAATGTTCACTCTCGCGATGACCCAACATGTTCAGATTCGGACCATTTAAAACTAAAATGTTCATAATTTTACTTTCTCAGCAATTTTGGATGCAATTATTTGCATTTCTTCTTTCGTGATGTCTGTTTTATGTCCCAATGAGAATCCTTTTCGGGAAGGATACATCGGAATGAGATGGATATGCGCATGCGGAACTTCAAGTCCCTCAACGATTATTCCTGTGCGGATGCAATCTGTAACCTCGTCAATTGCTTTGGCAATTTTTTGAGCAAAGATTAAAATCCGGGATAGTTCGGGCTCTGCCAAATCGAAGATATAATCGACTTCAGTTTTAGGAACAACCAGTGTATGCCCCTTTGCAACCGGATTAATATCTAAAAAAGCAATGAATTGCTCATTTTCTGCAACTTTATAACAAGGTATTTCACCGCGTATAATTTTCGTAAAAATTGTAGCCATGGTATTTTATTCGAGTGTTTATCAGGTCAAAATATAGAATTCCAATGAATATGTGAATCAAATTAACGGATTCAATTTAAATTTTATGTTGCATAAAAAGGTAAACACTTCGTATATTTCGGGTCTGTCGGCGATTTGGTATGTTCATTCGCTTTCGAGTCGGTAGCTCAGTTGGTAGAGCAGCGGCCTTTTAAGCCGTAGGTCGAGGGTTCGAGCCCCTCCCGACTCACTTTTAAACCAAATACATTTAAACCCCAAGCTAGGAATAGTTTGGGGTTTTTTTATTAAATTTATGCTGTTGCACAGGTAACAAATTCAGTCATCGTCGATTCCTCACGTGCCACTTATCAATGTGTTATGCAGTTTAACTACCGCCGGTTACTAAATCCATTTACAATTACAATCTTCTATTTAGTCATTGGTGGATTGTGGATTCAATTCTCGGATGATTGGCTTGAAAGAATCACTGATGATCTGGTTTATTTGAATCAGCTACAAACTTATAAAGGTTGGTTCTTTGTTCTAATAACTGGTGGATTGTTATATTTTTTGATATCAAAACATAAAAAGTACGTAGCTGAATCATCTTTTAAAATCAGGGAATCTGAGAAGAATTTTGAACATATATTCTTCTTTAATCCATTTCCAATGGTAGTATTGGACTCAGAATCAGATAAAATTTTATTGAGAAATAAATCATTCATTTCTACATTTTCAGGTGGAAAGCGAACTGAAGGAATACTTCTTAGTGACATATTATCGGAACAGTCATTACCTGAGGTTCTAAAAGGACTTAATACTCAAACTTCAAATACAACGCTAGGTACCTTTCAAGCATTAACTAATGATCATTCAACCCTGATTGTCGAAATCTCAGCATTTCAATTTAGTTTAGATGCACAAACAACCCGATTACTTATCTTCAATGATGTAACCGTTGAAACCAAAAACCGGGAAAAAGTAATCGAATTAACTCAGAACCTGGAAAAACTGATTCAGGAGCGAACCGTTGAACTACGGAATATTAATTCAGAGCTTGAAGCCTTTTCTTATTCTGTATCACACGATTTACGAGCTCCATTAAGAGCAATCGACGGATTTAGTCTTGCAGTTATTGATGAATTTGGTAAGACTTTGGATCCGATTGCACGAAATTACCTCGACCGAGTACGTTCAGCGTCCACTAAGATGTCTGAGCTAATTGATGACATGACCAGGTTATCAAAAATTTCAAGAACAAACGTTGAAATCAAAGATATCAATATGACAGAAATATGTCAGCAAATTACTGCTGAACAGCGGGCGATTTGGGGAGACAAAAACTATACGATTACTATACATGATAGGGATCGAATCCGCACTGATTCCGGCCTTCTTCGAATTCTGCTGTTTAATCTGATATCCAATGCCTTTAAATATTCATCCAGGACAGAAAATCCATCTATTGAAATTGGACAAACAGATGATAAAACTCATCCCGAATTTTTTGTTAGGGATAACGGCGTTGGAATAGATATGCAGTATGCTGATAAAATATTTAAACCATTTCAACGACTACATGAAACCGCAGATTACCCGGGTACTGACGTTGGACTCGCAACGGTGCAACGAATTATCAACAAACTTAGTGGGAAGATCCGGATTGAATCTAAAAAAGGGAATGGCACAACTTTTTATTTTAACTTAAATAACGACCATATATAAATTAAATAAGTATTATTTCCTTACATTGCTAAGCAACAAAAAAGTGACAAATATGACTTTACAAACCGGAAGCATTTTATTAGTCGAAGATAACATTGATGATATCGATTTAACGCTTATGGCATTTAAGCGAAACAACATCGAAAACCAGGTCATTGTAGCCAAAAGTGGTGAACAAGCACTTGAAATTTTGCATGGGGATGGCTCTGAGAAAGCCCCACTTCCATCTGTAGTACTTATGGATATCAATATGCCCGGAATGAGTGGAATCGAAGCTTTAAAGCATATTCGTTCACACCCTCGCACACGGGCTTTGCCTGTTGTTATTTTGACTTCCTCGAAAGAAGATCAGGATATCATTGAAGGCTACGGGAATGGTGCAAATAGTTACATTCGCAAACCCGTGAATTTTAATGAATTTGTGAATGCAGTTAAACAACTTGGAATGTATTGGCTTTTATTAAATGAACCATTACCTTAAGGTTACCTAAAACACCACTGGGAAAAATGGACGATAAAAAAAACATCCTGATTGTTGAAGATGAGTTCATCATCGCAATGTTAATTGAAAAACAAGTTAGTCGCTTGGGGTACCAGGTTGTAGACAAAGTTACGACCGGTGATCTTGCTATTAAAGTTGTTCAGGAAAAACCATGCGATTTGATTTTGATGGATATCAAAATTATTGGCGATTTGGACGGTATTGAAACTATGACCGAAATTCGCAAGTTTTCGCAGGTTCCTGTGATTTACATTACCGGAAATTCGGACCCGTTGACAAGGCAAAAAGCATTTGAAACAAATCCATCCGGATATATCATCAAGCCCATTGAAATGGAAATTTTAAAAACTTCCATCAATAATGCTTTGGGAATCTAAGAACCAAATTATAATGGACAAATATTATAATTTGCTTGCATTGGGTTAGAAATCCTACGTATATTTGATGCCTACCCAAAAACGGGCTGTTAGCTCAGTTGGTTCAGAGCACCTGCCTTACAAGCAGGGGGTCGGGGGTTCGAGCCCCTCACAGCCCACACTTTCAAAGCCTTGCATGTTAACATGTGAGGCTTTTTTAGTTTAATGACAAGGTACCGCCCAAAATGTTGTAAAGACCGATTACCGAAGTTTTAGGGAATGTAATGTAGTATTCAAGGCAGTTTTTACTCTTCTGCCAGCCTCAATATAATCGTAAAAGTTGAGCCTTTACCCGGAATACTTTGGCAAGTAATTGACCCTCTCATCATTTCAGTGAGCTGTTTGGCTATCGATAATCCGAGTCCGATTGAGAGTTCGTCTCCGGTGGGAACCGTGCCAATCTTGCTGAATTTTTTAAACAATTCGGATTGTTTCTCCTGCGGAATTCCCGGTCCCTGATCGGTTACACCTACCATCCCAAATTCAGCATCTTTATCTATTTTAATTTCAATTTTCGATCCAATTGGCGAATATTTAATGGCATTTGAGATAATATTCTCTAAAATTTGTTGCATTAACGCATCATCAGCCGAAACCAACACATCTTCATAAGTGGACATGACTTCCATACTCATTTCTTTTTTTCGAGCCTGATGTATAAAACTGTTTACGGTTGATTTAGTGGTTTGCATCAATGAAACAGATTCAACTGAAGGCCGAATATCTCCCTGATCAATCCTGTGTGCATTTAAATATGTATCGATAAGTTCAAACATCCTTCTGGAGCTATTATGAATGATTTCGCCATAATTCTGGATGGTCTCTAAAGAGGGAATCTCAACGGAATCAATCATCATGCTGGATATTCCCTGCACTCCAGTCAACGGATTCCTTAAATCATGTGCCGCAATGTTCATGAAATCATCTTTTTCACGATTCATCTCCAGCAATTTCTGATTCTGGCGTTGGATTTCTTCAGATCGTTCCCTGACCTGTTGTTCCAGTTTTTCGTTAAATGCTTCCAATTTTCGGGTTCTTGATTCAGCAAGGTATCGGCTTATCACTATGATTAGTAATATTATTACCAAAATACCGGTTAAAAATGCCCACCAGGTTCTGAACCATGGAGGCGTAATCTTGAGCGAATATTGAGTTATCTCACTAACCTGACCATCGCGATTCGTGGCCTGAACCATAAATGTGTAATCTCCTTCTCTCAATGCAGTATACTCAACCACATTTGTTGAACCCCAGTCGGACCAATCAACATCATAGCCAGCTAATCTGAAACGATAGGTCGTCTCCCCCGAAGTCACAAACCAGGGTGCTGCAACCGTAAAACGATAACGTGCATTACTGAACGATTCGACCAGATCCACATCAGCAGTAGGAAAAACCACCGTAGTCGAATCTTTAATGATATCTATTTGCCGTAGAAATACATCATTAAATCCAGACTCAAATCCACTCTGGTTGCGATATCGAAACAGACCAAGTGCATTTGTAAACCAAATATCACCATCGATTTCTGCGATCCAAAGTGTTACACTTTCAGGAATTGCACGGAATGGAGCTTTAATTTTGATAGGCTGATCAGTGAAAAAACCATCATATTGAAAAATTTGATTTCGCATATTGCTGGTTCCTGTCCAAACAGTTCCATCAACATTTAAAAATCGATAAATTCCGAGATGTTCTTCTTCATTCAGATTGGAATTTCGCCACAGCTTGAACAAATTCGATTCGTAGTCAAATGTATAAATATCATCAATTGTAGTTACAAATAAGGTGTCGTTAATCCATTGCAGCGTTGCATTCATCGCAACTGAATAACCATCCCCGGTCCGAAACTCCACCATCCCCTCTTTTGAAAACTCATCCGGAAAATATCGAAGTCCATCACTTTGTGTCGCTAACCAGAGTCCGCCCCGATCATCTTCCAAAAATTGCCGAGCCGGATTCCCAATTACAATATGCTCACCCGGTGGTTGAAATCTTCCATCGACTAAATCTACCGAATAAACTGTATTTGGTGTTCCGGCGTAGATTCTATTGAGATTTCGAGTCGATTGAAGGACTGCCGAACTAAATACTTCCGACAATTTTTGAGTTGAGTTATTATCGACCAGGTAAAGTCCAAACTGATTAGCTGCCAGAAGTTTTTCCTGCCCCGGGCGCAATGGATCTTGATAATTACTCACATCGAATGTCAGGGCAGAAATAAATTCATTTTTAACAAAATTTCGCCCCTCCATTTTATAAACACCCAAAGTGGTAGAAACATAAAAGTCATTGTTAGTTTTTGACACGACTAAAGCGGTTCCTTCAAGGCCATTATTCTCGTTATAAAAATCAATTGGAGATGCAATTTCGGCCAGAGCGAATCCATTATTTGTTGAAATCCATAAATTTCCTGCTCTATCCTGAAACAATCCGTTAATTACTTCATTCTGTAAGCCTGCGTCATTGTCAATAATCTGATCGATTTGGCCATTAGGCTTCAAAATGATAACCCCGGCAGTGGATGTCCCAATGGCGTAATTTCCATTTCGAAGTTGAATGGCACTGATTACTTTGCCCGTTTTCAACATTTCGTTGGCTTCATTTTCAAACGGGACCAGTATCCCGGCAGGATCATCACCTTTGGCATGAATACTAAATAGATAAAGCCCGTTATCAACTGTTCCAATTAAGACACGATGTGCATCAAATGGAACAATAAAATGAGGAAACATATCCCCGACTAAAGCCTCCCCACCCGGAAACAATTCGAGTTCGTTCTGATCACTGATTTTGAGTAATCCTGATCCGGTTTCAGGAACAAAAAGTGTATCGTTTACCGAAAAAATATGCAAAAACTCGCCGTTAACAGGTTTATAGGACTGAAAATGCTCACCGGTATAACGAAAAAGCAGATTCCTGGATGAAATCCATACATCACCAAACGCTTCTCGAATACTTCCTATCTGGCCATAGTTCTGGTCAGTTGAATCGATATGTTCATCCAGTTTATTGTAGAAAAATGATGAATTCCCTGATCCAATGATTTCACCTGTATTGTTGATGCCACCGTAGAAAATAGATCCGTTTGATGTCGTTAGCAGATCAGTTATCATAGCAGGTGTGCCCTTAACCATTTCAAACGATTCACCGTCGAATAATACCACTCCAGTACCGGTAGATATCAATATAAACCCTTCTTTAGTTTGGGTAATATCCCATACCTGATTGTGGGCACCGTACTCCTGAGGGCTAAATTTCTTGATAAACGGATTGCCTTTAGATTGTGCCGAAACACAAATTGGAACTAAAAGAAAGAGAATTAAAGAATAAACAATCCTCTTAAATACAACATTAATTGACATGACCAGAGTAAAACTAAATGAACGGCTGAATTCAAGATTTAACTAAAGTAATTAAATTGAGTTAAAAGTGCCGATGGTTTTTTATTCAGATTCTAAATACCAGCATTAGATTTTGAATGAATAAATACCACTATTTTTGATTCAGAAAATCTTGACTACTCTGATGAAATTCACCTGCTTATCCATAAGGTGGTTCAGAATGTAGGGAACAACACAATGTTCGATCAAAACACCCATCGGCTAATAATTGTACAAAATTTGCCGTATCTTATCCCCCAATAACACTCATTTATATATTTAATTAGATCTGACATGAACTTATTATTCTTTTTAGCAGGTGACCCATCACAAGGTGGTGGATTCGAAAGTTTGTTTTTCCTTGTAGCATTGTTTCTGGTTTTTTATTTATTCATCATCAGACCACAGTCTAAACGTCAAAAAGAGATTCAGAAAAAAGTCAGTGAAATCAAAAAAGGTGACAAAATTGTTACCTCAGGTGGAGTAATTGCCACTGTTATAAGTACTGAAGAAACTTCTGTTTTAGCTGAAATCGATAAAGACGTCAAAGTTCGTTTCCTGAAATCAGCTGTTGTTGAAGTAAATCCAGAGAAAATCTAATTCATCATTTCCATCCATGGATTCTTTCAAATTCGATACGATCGAGTCGGCTCTTGAGGATATTCGTCAAGGCCATATCATAATTGTTGTCGACGACGAGGACAGAGAAAACGAGGGCGATTTTGTGATGGCTGCCGAGAAAATTACACCTGAAGCGGTGAATTTGATGGCAACACATGGTCGTGGATTAATCTGTACTCCAGTTACACGTCAGCGTGCATTTGAGCTGAAATTGGATAGTATGGTTTTGGAAAATACCGAATCTCACGAAACTGCTTTTACGGTTTCAGTTGATGCCCGCAAAGGTACATCAACCGGTATTAGTGCCGGGGATCGATCAAATACGATTACGGCTTTGATTGATGAAAATACCAAACCGGATGATTTTCGTCGTCCGGGACATATTTTCCCACTGATTGGAGCTGAAGGTGGTGTTCTACGCCGAGCCGGGCACACGGAAGCATCGATCGATATTGCCAGACTTGCT
>DLXM01000117.1 GCA_003448835.1 Bacteroidota bacterium
TTTGTGGATGATATTGATTGGGATGCAAATGCAGCCTGGACCAAAACCAACATGATGGATGCTATTTATGTTTGGGATCCATCTGCAAATAGTGGTGCAGGTACATATCGCGAATGGGCGAATAGTGTTGGTGATGTGCAATTAAGTGGAATTATTGCTGAAGGACAATCATTCTGGGTTAAAGCAAGTAGTGCAAGTCCAGTACTTGAAGTAACAAAAGATGCCATTACTACCGGAGCTAATTTCCAGGGTAAAGAAATAGGATCAGATGAAATTACCGAAGCAACGAATCCAACGATTCAACTTGTGATTTCAAAAGGTCAATACCAAAAATCAGCTTACGTTACCTTTGACGAGCATTCGTTACGAGGGACGGATAAATCTGATGCTTATTTCCTCCAACCATTGTCAGATTCGTATGTAACGATTCACACCTTAAGTACGGATAATCATAATCTGACGATCAATTCATTACCTCGACGATTTAATACCCCAATTGAAATCCCTGTGTATATTGGTGGATTTGAACAAGGTTACAGTTTAGATGGAATTTATGAACTCTCTGTGGGGGATATGACCCAAATTCCAGCGAGCTGGGCTGTTGAAATGATAGATAAATCAACAAACGAAAAAGTGATGTGGAAAGCAGGAGGTGATGCTGATTTGAGTATCGCTTCTAATGATTTATTATCCGTTAATGATACCGATACTCTAAATTATGTGAGCAAATTAGATCCAAATCGACAAGTATATGGATTTGATTTTAAATATGATGCTCCTGTAGTTCTGGAAACTCCAATGCCCGGGGACCCAATAATTCTGCAAAGCATTCAAGGTACTACACAGTCGAAATTTGTACTTCGAATTAGTCCGAATGGTGAATTCAGTGAAATTCCAGAGGAATTTGAACTGTTTCAAAACTATCCAAACCCATTTAATCCAACTACAAACATACAGTTTGGATTACCTATTCAAGATCATGTTAGAATCGATATTTTCGATGTCCTTGGACGAAGAGTTACTACAGATGTCAATGATACATTTAATGCAGGAACACATTCTGTTCAATTCAATGCTTCGTCAATGGCCTCTGGTGTGTATGTAATTTATATGCAAAGTGGACAATTCCGACAGACCAGAAAAATGACTTTATTGAAGTAATATAAGTTTGACCGTCTTATATTACTCTGTAATTCGTATTAACAATGATAGGGTAACATGTCTAGATATTTAGTTATAATAATCGCACTATGGTTTGTGGGATGTACAAAATCAGTTGAATTGGGTCCGGCTCCTGTTGAAAGTACTTATCTTGAGGATCTAGAAGCATTTTACGCCAACAGACATCAATCTCTAACTAATGAAGTTGGATGGATGCGCCTGGCCGGAATGTATTGGTTAGAAAATGGACCAAATTCATTTGGTAGTTCCCAGAACAACAAAGTAGTATTTCCTGAAGGTTATATACCCGATTATGTGGGGTCATTTATTGTATCAGATACAAGCGTTGTCATGTCTGTACTTGCTGATGTTGAAATCACGGTTTCAGACTCGGTGGTGAATGAGGTCGAAATGTTGGCAATCGATGGTGATGATCCAGTCAGAGCCCGATATAATACGCTTGAATGGTTAGTTATAAAACGTGGAGATCTCGTTGGTGTTAGATTATATAATTCGTATAACCCAAAAGTTGACGAATTCTCAGGATTTCCGAGATATGAAACGAATACGGATTTCTATGTACTGGCTGAGTTAATCACCGAGGATGTGCCCAAAACAGTTAAAATTGCTAATATTTTGGGTCAGGAAGAAGATCTGGTTTCACCGGGTGTACTTCGATTTCAGATAAATGGAAATGAGTACTCTCTTATCACTATTGTAGGTGGGGAACGCATGTTCATTATTGTTGGCGATGAAACAAATCAAGATGAAACCTATCAAGCCGGGCGCTACATTTATGTGGATATGCCTGAAGCTGGATCCAATTTAACTAAGATCGATTTCAACAAGATGTATAATCCACCTTGTGCATTTTCGCCTTATACAACATGTCAGTTACCTCCGGTTCAAAATAGATTAGATCTCAGGATCGAAGCAGGGGAGAAACGCCCAACACAGTCTTATATATTGGATTAAATCGTTAACTACGATAATAATTTGAACCAGTATTTTAGATTTAGAATTAACACGATTAAATAAATACGATCGTTTCAATTTTTCTTAAAAACAAAGTTGAAAAACGATAGGGTTTCATCGTATATTTGTAATCTTCGCCGGTGTGGCGGAATTGGTAGACGCGCACGNNTCGGTTCGAGTCCGACCACCGGTACACACTCAAAGCCCTGATTGTATTTCACATTCAGGGCTTTTTTTATATGGATACACTAAAGGTCAGTTTGTGGTTCGAGGTCAGCTCGGACATATTAACTGTCCAGGCTCATGAGAAATAAAGTGTGTGGGCACACCTTTTTGGATATAACCAACAAAAATCATACTGTAAAAATTGAGTAAAGTTACTCAGAAGTATATTGATATAAGCTCTATTTAAGCAACATAGCGGGTAGTGTTTTTTGGTACCTCGTTCCATTTTCACCATCGGCAATTAAATGAATTAAATACAGACCACTTGCCAGATTACGCCCATTCCAATTGAATCGATGAATCCCGCGCTCATATGATTCATTGTTACTCAATTGAGTGACAATTTGTCCAATTGAGTTATAAATTACTATTGAAATGGTTGAAATTATGGGTATTTCAACCTGAATTGTGGTTTGGTTGTTGAATGGATTTGGATAGTTCTGTTTTAAAGCAAATTCAGTTATGGAAAATTGTAGTAGAACTTCATATACAAATTTAACAACCTTTTCATAGGTATCAATTTCATCAGCAGATGCATTAGAAATTGACAAAAGCACATAATCTACGTTTTCTGTTGTTATACCTACAATACCAAGGATTTCAAAATCATGAATCTCTGGTGGATTAGTCTCACCTGAAGTTGATGCATAATTGATAATTCGTTGGATGACTTTTGATTCCAAAAAGTCAGGAATACCGTTTTCATTTTCATCCAGAAAAGATGTTGCATCGTTAGGATTAGTATTCTGTAGAATTTCGGTATAATCAGGCACACCATCCCCATCAGAGTCACGATTATCATCCGTTGGGTCATTTAAATCCATTTCCGGGACAAAATATAGGATATGTGCATACATTTCGATAAAATCCGGTGTCCCACCACCATCCGAATCTAAGTACTTTGTGGAATCGTTTAAGTCTGTATCATCCAGGATTTCGATAAAATCCGGCACACCATCACCGTCAGTGTCCGGCATCCGGGAACGTGCTAAAACCAACAAAGAGGCTGTGACACTTGAGCTTGTAAAATTTGTGGACTCTTCATTAGTTGCTTTGATCGCTGTATAACCAGCTTTCTTTAGATAAATTCTATTGTTCTCGACTATAGCTATGCTTGTGTCTTCTATTGAATAACTTATCTGTGCATCGATTGTATTTGATATTGGTGAAACAAAATCTATGTACTCATCTTCGACAATTCCAAAATGATCAGTCCAGGTTATTGTAGATTCAGCCCTGTATATCGTGAATTTTGATGGATTTTCAATCAAATTCAGTTCATAGTTTTCTGAAGCAGTAAGACTATTGATTAAAAAATCATACTCTCCGACATTTTCACCACTAACTCTGGATAATTCACCACTTATTTGATCATTATTGATTAGTTCTGTGTGTGTAAAAGTAAAATCAGGATCTTCACTCCCGAAAATTTTACTAAGACCACTTCCGGGTATTATTTCAATATTTTTTGGATAAATGGATGCACTTAATTCATCTGGCGCTTCGAGATAATATTTGTGAGCATCCTGACCAATGAGCTCAAAGTCTACGCTCACAATTTTATTTTCTCCCACGTCTGAGTTTACAAATTGTCCGGTTGTGGAGTTCTTAAGTCTTACGTCATCTGTTCCAATGACACCTATTAATTCAACACCTTCAAGCTCAGCAATTACG
>DLXM01000118.1 GCA_003448835.1 Bacteroidota bacterium
GAAGATGGTGCTGAATTATGGATCGAGCCGGGTACGGTGATCAAAGCTGAAGATGGTGTTGGTAACAACGCATCCGGATTGGTCATTTCCCAGGGCGGTAAAATTTTCGCTGAAGGAACTGCTTCAAACCCGATCATTTTCACATCGGTTCTAGATGACATGACGGGTCTGTTAGACGGAATGGATCGCGGTCTATGGGGTGGTGTTGTTCTACTTGGACGTGCACCAACCAACAACGCAACCGTTCGTCAAATTGAAGGTGTGAACGAAATCGTAGGCGCTGGTGATAACCGAGCTGATTACGGTGGGAACGACCCGGATGACAACTCCGGTATCATGCGCTATGTATCGATCCGTCACACCGGTATCGCCGTAGGTGATCAGGCCGGAAACGAAATTCAGGGTCTTACCTTGGGTGGCGTTGGTCGTGGAACGACGATCGAATACGTAGAATCCTTTGCTTCTGACGATGATGGATTCGAGTGGTTCGGTGGAACTGTTGATGCCAAGTATCTGGTATCCGCTTTTGCCGCTGATGACGGTTATGACTGGGACGAAGGCTTTAATGGCCGCGGTCAGTTCTGGTTCGTGATTCAGAATACCGACGCTGCAGGTCGTATGGCTGAGATGGATGGCGCGATTGGTGACGAACAAGCGATGCCATACACCATGCCGGTCATCATGAACGCAACCTACTTAGGTGATGGAGTGAACAATTCCTCAACGGTTGAAGGTGACGGATCCCAGGGTCTGATCTTCCGTGATAACACCGGTGGAACCTATGGAAACAGTATCTTTGGTGACTTCAAAGGCCAACCGGGCGCCCCTGCTCTTACGATCGAAGATGTTGCCAGTGAGGCATCCCAGGATAGCCGTAAGCGTCTTGAAGCCGGTGACTTGATGCTCATGAACAACTTCTGGTTCGATTTTGCAGCCGGAACATCAGCTGAAGCATTGATCCCACAAGCGTTTGTACGCGATGCACTGGGTGGTGACTTGTCAGGTAATCAGATTGTTGATCCAATGTTGCGCGGTATCAGCCGTACTATGGATAACAACCTGGATCCACGTCCGGGTCAGAACTCCCCTGCTCTTGGTGCTGCTGACCGTGACCTATACGAAGACGATTGGTTCACCAAAGTTGATTATGTTGGTGCATTCGGAACCAACAACTGGTTATTTGGTTGGACAGCATTATCTAACTTGGGATACTTAAATAATAATAGTACTCCAACAAGTATTGATGAAGTTGCAGTTGAAATGCCACTTGAAATTGCATTAAATCAAAACTACCCAAATCCATTCAACCCAACGACTGTGATCAGCTTTACGCTTGCACGGTCTGAGAATGTGAAATTGAGTGTTTATGACATGACCGGTCGACTCATCACTACGTTAGTTGATGGACTACAACCTGCCGGAATCAGTAATGTTAATTTCAATGCTGCAGGACTTGCAAGTGGAATTTATATCTACAAGTTAGAAACTCCATCAACAACTGTTAATAAGCGTATGACGCTTCTGAAATAAAATATCATTTTTGTAAGATTCGAAGGGTATCTGAGTGAAATCAGGTACCCTTTTTTTATGTCCAAATGCCGTGTTATACCGATAAATAGTTGAGAGTTCAGCCTAATCTCTTACAAACCTTAACCATGGTTATTCTGTAAAGTTTTGATAAATTTGCTCATCTGATATCAAACTTAATAACCGAATCAATATTTTCGCATATCATTACGTTAAAACTTGATTAAGCATGGATCAAGCTCAGTAAATATCGTGGATTAATCCCTGATTGGGATCATTGCATCTTATTTAATAATCTTACACTTTATACCCTTTCATGAGAAGGCTACTTTTCGTATATCTTTTATTTTTCTCTTTCAATTCCATCAGCTATTCACAAGTAAGCTATCCCTCCGGATTTTCAGCAAATCTTGTAGCCGATCATTTAGATCCAACTACAATGGTCATAGCACCTGATGGGCGAATTTTTATAACTGAAAAAAACGGAAAAGTAAGAATTGTTGAAAACGGGACTTTGTTGGAGCAACCATTCTTACACATTGAAGTTGATAACTTTAACGAACGGGGACTTAACGGAATCGCACTGGATCCGGATTTTGATATTAATAATTTTGTATATGTTTATTACACCGTCCCCGATGAGAATCGAAACAGAGTGAGTAGATTTACTGCAAATGGAAATCTGGCGATCCCCGGGAGTGAAGTGGTTATATTCGAACTTGACGAACTGTTTGCAAGTTTTCATAATGCAGGAGCTTTAAAATTTGGATTAGACGGCACCTTATTCATTGCTTCCGGTGACGGAGGAAATCGAAATCAAGCTCCATATCTTCAAAGCACATCAGGAAAAATTTTACGGATTAATTCGGATGGATCGATCCCTGAAGACAATCCATTTTATGATACTCTACCTGGAATTTATAAATCTATTTATGCTTACGGACTCAGGAACCCTTTTACAATGGATATTCATCCGCATGATGGTAGAATAATTGTCGGGGATGTCGGCGAATCTTCATTTGAAGAAATCAACATAATTAAAGCTGGAAAAAATTACGGTTGGCCATCGATCGAAGGATTTCAAACTTCTGAAGAAACCCCTGAAAATTATCAGGATCCAATATACGCCTATGATCGAAATGAAGGATGCGCGATTACCGGAGTAAATTTTTACAATCCACAAACACTCCAGTTTCCCCCTTCATATTTGGGCAAGATTTTTTTCAACGACTATTGCTTTAACTATATAAAAACCTATGACATAGAAACCAAAGAAGTTGAAACTTTTGCCCAAGGCGTCCAACGCCCAATCGCAGTAACTACTGCAAACGATGGTTCATTATTCTACATTGCCCGTGGTGGTAATTGGGGTGGATCAGATGAAGACAATACAACCACAAATATTGGTTCTGTGTGGCAAATTCAATACACTGGTTCAAGTGCACCATTTTTTACTTCTCAACCACAAGATGCCCGCGCTATAGTTTCTGAAACGGTACGATTTAGTGTTAGTGCAAACGGATTGGCGCCACTATCCTATCAATGGCAAAAGAATGGTATTGACATGCCCGGAGAAAATGAACCCATTCTGGAACTGCTCAATGTTTCATTAGAAGATAATAACAGTGTTTATCGATGTATTGTATCCAATTCTGAAGGTAATATTATAAGTAATGAAGCAAAGTTAACCGTTGTTGATAACACACGTCCGGTTGTTGAAATTTCTTCTCCACTTCATGGCGATCTGTATGAAGCCGGACATACGATATTCTTTGAGGGATCAGCATTTGATAATGAGGATGGAGTTATTTCGGCTTCTTCGTTAACCTGGCGAATTGATTTTCATCATGATGATCACATTCATCCTGCACTCGCTCCTACCTCAGGAAGTCTTAATGGCACATATGATATACCTCGTATCGGAGAATTAAGTGTAAATGTATGGTATCGGGTGTATTTATCTGCAATTGATTCTGATGGATTTTCAAGTACTCAATTTGTTGATGTACATCCTATTACAACTACGATAACTGTAAAAAGTGATCCTGCCGGAATCCTAATAACTATTGATGGTCAGGTTATGCAATCTCCGATTAAAATTCTAAGTGTTGCTGGAATTACCAGAACAGTTGAAGCTCCTTCAGAAATAGTATTGAGTGATCGTACCGTCCCCTTTTATTCATGGTCAAATGGTGATAAAACACTTAGAATTACTTACAATTCTGACCCAGGAAATCCTGAATTGGTTGCACAATATAAATCATTACTGACAGTTCAGGGTGCAGTGGCGAAAGATAAAGAATATGATGGCTCCGTAATTGCTGAGCTTGAAGGTGTTGAATTAATAGGTGTCATTGGAACAGATGACGTAAGACTTAAGAACTCCACAACCGGACAATTTGTAAACTCAGACGTGGGAGAAAATAAAATTGTGAGCGTAGACTTTGAGCTCATTGGTCAGGATGCTCAC
>DLXM01000239.1 GCA_003448835.1 Bacteroidota bacterium
CAATAATTGGTTCATTGTTATTTGCATCAGTAACCCTACCACTGATTGTTCCCCGTTCCTGGACTTGAGTATCATCAAATCCCGTCTCGGAATTCATGTTATTTTTGGCCAATAAAGGCTCATTAAATCCGGCTATTATTATTGCGCAAACTGTCAGGATTGATAGAATGTTTATTTTCATACTCCTGCCAATCATACGATGAGCCGGGTGGATTCGGCTTGTTTTTATTCGCATTGACTAGATCCTCTTTTATAGGTTTTATGGGAAATCGGGTATAGAATGGGAGGACCCCACTCCATACTACAGACAACTATGTATTTTTAACTACACCTCTGTACGTAGATATGCCTATTATACTAAATTGCTTAGCACTCTACAATTAAATTACAGTTAACGAATTAATTTAATTTATTAATCAGCAACAGGTTCGTCAGTTTTTTTACCAAACTCTGGATCTATTTTAACAAAATATGCAATAATAAATGAGGGTATAGTCGCAATCATAACCCACACGAAGAAATGTTGATATCCAATTATATCCTGAACCCAACCACTAAACATACCCGGAATCATCATTCCAAGCGCCATAAATCCGGTAGTGATTGCAAAATGTGCGGTTTTATGCTCCCCTTCAGATACGTAAATCATATATAACATGTAGGCTGTGAACCCAAACCCATAACCAAATTGCTCAACTGCCACAGCCAGATTTATTATCAAAAAACTCTCCGGCATCGCGTATGATAAATAGATATAAACCGCATTGGGTAAATTAATTGCAAAAATCATTGGCCATAACCAGAATTTAAGTCCATGACGCGCAGCCAGAATCCCGCCCAAAATACCGCCAAAGGTAAGTGCCAATATTCCAACTGTTCCATATACAAACCCAACTTCGCCCGTAGTTAAGGCTAATCCACCAACTTCTTGAGCATCCAGCAAAAATGGTGAAGCTAACTTAACCAGTTGCGACTCGCCAAATCTATAGAAAAGCAAAAAGAGTAGTATGATTCCAATCTGTTCTTTTTTGAAAAACAGCACGAAAGTTCTGAAAAATTCTCTGACCAGGCTCTCATCACCTTCCTGAATAACAGCTTTATCGGAAGCGGGGCGAGGTAGTGCATATCGATGGTACAAAAAGAAGAAAACAAACATCCCGGTCAGTAAGAAAAAGGTAATGGACCATGCCAGTGGAATATTTCCCGCCCGGGCTGCAAACGACGCCGTTGAGGAAACCTCCAGTTTGGGATCCAATTGGATTAAGGTCATTACCGGACGATTCCAGTTCTCTGAAGTGAATACAAATCGCTCACCCTCAACTAACGATATTGAGTTATCTCCCGATTCTCTTCCAAAATTTACTACTACATCTTCTCCGGGTTCAGGTGCACCGGATAATGAAAAATATACTACACCTATATTCCCCACCTTTCCATCATCAGCAATCGGCACCACTTCAGGACCAAAATTTCGTCGTAAAAATCCTTCAAGAGGCCCCGTAACCATTTTATTCCATAGTGACTGATTGGTGACTTGAGTTTCACCTGTAGCATTTGTATTTCCACCACCGGAAACTACCCCCGAAACCTGATAAAAACTCTGACTTTCATTCCAGTTTTTTGCCACGGATTTAATCGAATCTATAACATTAGCGTCAACTCTACTGGTACTTATTTCGATGGTTTCAGGCCAGGTTACAAGACGAAGTTCACCCTGATCACCCCGGATTTCCACTTCGGATGGGTGTTGAGGCAACGAAATTTCGGTACCGGATGATGCTCTGACCTCCAGATTGATCGTTGGGAGTCCGCTATTACTTTCTACATAACCCGCAAAAATTATGAGTAATCCTTGACCGGTGATCATGGCAATTCGATAAAAAGTACTCCGGACTCCTACAAACCAAGCCTGATCATGTTTTGATAACCCAAGCATGTAAAGTCCATCGGCCGCAATGTCATGAGTTGCAGAACTAAATGCCAGCAACCACATAAATGCCAACGAATACTGGAAAAAATTGGGCGCTGGAATAGTAAACGCAATACCGGCCAGCCCGGCACCGATCAGTAATTGCATGGTCACAATCCACCAACGCTTGGTCTTAATCAGGTCAACAATCGGACTCCAAAGAGGTTTTATTACCCATGGTAAATACAACCAACTTGTGTACAACGCTATTTCGGTATTGGATATACCCAGTCGTTTGTACATAATTACCGAAACCAGCATCACAACTACGTATGGAATTCCCTGTGCGAAATAAAGGGAAGGAATCCATTTCCATGGACTTGGTTGGGTCTTTTTATCAGCCATTGTTTACCTAATTACTCAAATATTCACATTTATCTTTATTTAGTCGCAACATGCACCATCAATTGCACCAGTACAAGGCTATGATCGATAACAATATCTATTTTTCGTTAATATATATAATACTGTGAGCTTTTTTCTCTAAATGATAACACGTCTTTGTTTAAAAAGGCCTCAACATCAGCATATTTCATGTTTTGAGAGAATAACTCGCGGACTTTACTCGTCCCGGCCACCCGGTCAAACATTCTAATCCTGGCTTCTGTCGCAAGACTAAATGGATTCTTATCCGGATGCAGCACATGATGCTCCTGCAAAAACAAAAACTGCAAACTCATCAAATTCACCTTACTGAAATCAGTCACATAAACCTGAATCCCATGCAACACCTCACCCTGATTTCGACCATAATACGGTCTCCAGGTGACAGGTCTGAACATGACACCATCCAAACCAAGAGCATTCATTCTTTCAGCCATCACCTGACCATCAATCCACGGAGCGCCAAACAACTCAAAAGGCATCGTATATCCAACGCCCTCACTCACAATCTGAAGTTCCCCAATAATCCCGGTTGCTGTGTAATAAATAGCAGTGTGTGTATGTGGAATATGTGGTGATGTTGGCACCCATGGCAAACCAGTATCCGGATAACTCATATCCCGATTCCAACCTTCCATCGCGACAATATCCAAATCAACTTTAGCACCACCTTCCAACATTCCTTCCTCATTCAAGAAAATAGCAAGTTCCCCGGACGTCATTCCGTACACATAAGGAATCTTAAATTGACTCACAAACGAGATATATCCGTCTTCGACCAGGTTCCCTTCTATTTTCCCACCCAACGGATTAGGTCTGTCCAGCACCATAAACGTTATCCCTTTTTCCGCAGCTGCTTCCATGGCGAGTCCCATAGAAGAAATAAAAGTATAGGACCGACTACCTACATCCTGAATGTCATAAATCAGAACGTCCACACCCTCAAGCATTTCCTGAGTCGGTTTGCGATTTCGACCATAAATAGAAAATACTGTGATGCCGGTTTTTTCATCGATATAGGTTTCAACATAATCGCCGGCTGAAATATCGCCCCTTACGCCGTGCTCCGGACCGTACAATGCAACCAGATCAACTCCCTCAGCGGCATGTAACAAATCGATATTCGTTTGCAATTTGTAATTCACGCCAGTGGCATTGGTAATTAGTCCGACTCGTTTACCCTGCAATTGAGAAAAATTTGATTGCTCAAGTACATCAAGCCCGGTTAAAACATTTGGTTTTGGCGCCACACTACCTTGTGCAAATGCCATACTTAATCCCATGACAAGCAATAGTTGGGTTATTAAAATTGATTTTATGATATTTTTCATGATCTGTAGATGATTTATAACAAGATGATGTTTTAAAATATTTACATAGCACTGGGAATCCAACCATTTATTGAAAATAATGAGCGATTTTTCATCCAAATTGAGTAATCGATAACAATTATATATAAATTGTTTCGGGAAATTCATTTCAAACGAATCCGGATACTGGAATATGCATAAAATTTTACTCGCCATACTCACCCTCCTCGTAATTACAACCCCTCCCGGATCCCAGACATTTACTACTTCCACCCGGATTGAATCCAACTTTGTAGCCAATATCAACCAGATTAACAATTTCATTCATCCGGTTCATATAACTAACGCAAACAAACTGAATTCACTTAGCATACATAACCCATCCACAATACCACCATCCGACCAGGCAACCTTTGAACAATGGCTACGTGAAGGACAAGCGTACCACAAATCCGGAAAAACCGTCCCCCAACTCATCGAATTCTACGCTCAAAAACAACTAGGAATTCCATACGTTGGCGGACTCCTCGAAATCCCAAAACTCGAAACATTGATCCTGACGTTAGAAGGCTCCGATTGTGTTTTATTCGTTGAGTACAGCCTTGCACTCACACTCACCACCTTACAGAACAGTACCAGTTACTCAGATCTTTCCAGGAACGTGGCGCTTCTTCGCTATCAAAACGGCCAGGTGGAGGGATACGCCAGCCGATTACATTACTTTAGCGATTGGTTAAAAACGAATCAGGAAAAAGGCATTCTGGACATCCTTCATAAAAACAATTCAAGCCTTCCTCTGCTTGATCCCGTAAATTTCATGACTAAAAATCGATCATCTTATCGTCAGTTAAGTGAATCGGATTCGCTGTTTCAACTCATGCAGGAACGGGAAGCTTTCTTGCGATCCAACCAGATTCGCTTCATTCCGGAGCATCGAATTCCGGATTTTGAATCATCGTTACAAACCGGGGACATCCTTAGTTTTGTATCCACCGTTAACGGTCTCGACATTGCACACACGGCTCTAATCGTCAGAGAGGGTAATCGCGTCGGATTTTATCATGCTTCAACGACGGGTAAAGTAATTAAGGAGCCCAAAACGTTGTACGAATACACAACTGATCGCCGAAATGTGGAGGGTATCATCGTGGCCCGACTGGCAAATCCGGTTAATTAGAATGTGGTGATTACACGTGATGATTAGTATGATCAATGGTTTCGTGTAGTCCCGCTACCCCACCAGATACAACAAACTTCATAATATCACCGGCATTTACTTTTAACTCACGCACCTGATTTACGGGTACGATAAATAGCTCTCCCGAAAAGTTGTATGAGTGCGGAAAATAAACGGCTACTTTTTCTCTTTCTCCCAGAAGATGTAGATCCCGTTCAGTTAAAAATCCAATTTTCTCAAGATTTGAAATAGGATTCACCAACACCATAACAGGCTTGTTGAACTTTTTTTCCTTACCTACAAATGCTGAAAACAAGTCGCTAAAAGCTGAATAAACCACGTTCAGAATGGGGACGCTTTCAATGACTCGTTTTGCGAACCGTTTAATTGGTGTTGCTATAATTGTTTGACCCAGATATCCAACAGTAGTCAAAACTAGTATTAAAATTATGATACCGAGACCGGGAATTGAGAGTCCCATAAACACGAATAAAAAGTCTTCCAGAATCCCGTCAACAAAATTGAAAATCAATACAATTATGTAAGCTGTAACTGTGAGTGGTGCCAGATACAATATACCCTGAATAAAAAATCTTGCTAATTTCTTCATTGATGACTCCATAATTTTTAAATCTGACTAAATATTCTAGAAATTGGTTCGTTGTAGGTAATATACGGTAACAAAACTTCCTTTTAAGGAATTAAACCAACATCTACCACGTTATCTAAGTATAACAGTTAACATCAACAAACTATTTAAGAGGATATATGAATACAGCTAAAGTAATTGTAGGAGTCTTGGCCGGAGTGGCTGTCGGAGCAGCAATCGGTGTGCTATTTTCACCAGATAAAGGCGTGAATACACGTAAAAGAATTTCTAAGAAAAGTGATGACCTGATGCACGATATCGAAGACGGACTTTCTGATATCTATGATACCGTTGCTAAAAAATACGGTCGTGCTTCAGATGAAGTAGAAAAACTGGTTAAAAGTGGNNNNAAAAAGGTAATGACTCCGGTAATATTCTCTCTAAATTAATTCAGCTTATAGGTTACGCTGATTTTTGTGTCCAGTAATTTAGAAATTGGACAATTTTTTTCTGCGTCTGACACTAATTCTGCAAATTTTTCATCAGATATTCCATCGACCTCAGCCTGTAGGTCTAATTCTGAGTCGGTTACAACTCCACCTTCTAAGGTAATCACACATTTTGTTTCGAGTTTTCCGGGAGTAAATCCGGCAGCAGATAGATTAAAACTAAGTTTCATTGTGAAACATCCTGCATGTGCAGCTGCAATAAGCTCCTCCGGATTAGTTCCTACCCCTTCTTCGAATCGACTACTAAATGAGTACTGAGTCTCTTTTAATACTGAGCTTTGTGTTGATAGATGTCCCTTACCTTCTTTTCCTGTTCCATTCCAAACGGCGGTTGCTGATCTTTTCATGATTCTCCAGATTTTTGCGGTTGTGATTTATATCAATTTCGTGAATTTAATCCGATTATAGTAATAACGATTACTAATCAGAAATCTTTTTCAATGAAACTGAATTCATACAGTATCTGAGTCCGCTGGGTTTTGGTCCATCGGGAAAAACGTGCCCTAAATGTGCGTCACATGTATTGCATAAGGTCTCAATTCGGACCATCCCAAAACTGCTATCCATAATGTATTTGATCGCATTTTCCTTCAGTGGCTGCGTAAAACTTGGCCATCCAGTCCCACTTTCAAACTTTTCGGTACTATCAAAAAGTGGAGTCCCACAACAAACGCACCCATAAATTCCGGGATCAAAACTTTCACAATACTCTCCCGAAAACGGGCGTTCAGTGCCATGCTGACGAGTAACACGAAATTGCTCTGGAGTTAACTCTTTCTTCCATTCTGTTAGATCTTTGTCTACTCTTGAATGAGGCATGGGATTACCCGTTTTTGCAAAATCAATTATTTTATTCCAAGTCATCATTTTACATATTCCTTTATTACTCTAATCGAAATCTAATCATTAAAAGAATAACTATTTATAAGATTATTCGTATTTATGTGGTTTGTATTCCGATAAAGTTATATCGGTATAACCCTTCACAAAGACGTCAAAATATGAGAACAGTCAAAATACTTGCTATTCTGATGATAGGCTTCATGCTATTACCAGAATCTGCCGATGCCCAATTATTCGGTAGAAGAAAAAAAGAAGAACCGGCTCCGGCACCGGCTCCTGAAAAAAAATCGATTGAAAACACAGTCAAAAATAGTCTGAAAATAGATGGACTTTTTACGATTTATCAGGATACTACAGATGGATCAACCCACATGGTAATACATGAAGATCAACTGAATAAAGAATTTATATACTTTAGCCACACGGTTGATGGAGTCCTACCGGCAGGACATTTCCGTGGACAATACCGAGATAATAAAGTGTTCAAAATCGTACGCCATTTTGATCGATTAGAATTCAAAACTGTAAATACCGATTTTCATTTTGACGAAGACAACGCGTTGTCCAGGGCATCAGATGCTAATATTGGACGCAGTACACTTATCTCAGAAAAATTTGTTCTTTTTGATGATGAAGCTAAAAGCTATCTGATTAAATCAGACGGGCTCTTCCTCACTGAAAACATGCATCAGGTAAAACCAACTCCGTTTCCGGGAGCAAATCCGATGATGCAATTCAACCTGGGTGGACTCAATAAAGACAAAACCAAATACCTCGACATCCGAAATTATCCCGAGAATACAGATGTCATTGTTGAATTTAATTATGATAATCCGGCACCTGTAAATGGTGGTGGAATTTCAGTGACTGATGCTCGTTCAAATGGAATTATTGTTCAGCACAGTTTTATTGCGATGCCGGAAGACAATGGTTATACCATGCGTCGTGATGACCCTCGTATCGGCTATTTTGGCCAAACGGTAACGAATCTCACCAGTACCAGTCCAACCCCATACAATGATGTTATCAACCGATGGAATTTGGTTAAGAAAAATCCATCAGCTGCGATGTCAGAGCCGGTTGAACCTATTGTTTGGTGGATTGAAAACACTACACCGGTAGAATTCCGTGAGACGATTGCAAATGCAACGCTGGCCTGGAACGAAGCTTTTGAAGCAGCCGGATTCCAAAATGCAATCGAAGTTCGGGTTCAGCCTGACACGGCCGATTGGGATGCCGGTGACATGCGTTACAACGTGTTGAGATGGACATCTTCACCCCAAGTACCTTTCGGTGGTTATGGTCCAAGTTTCACCAATCCGCGTACCGGACAGATTCTGGGTGCGGATGTCATGCTGGAATTTGCTTTCTTCCGTGGACGTCTGGCTGAAGAAGATTTGTTCGTAGAAGAGGCGATGTATAATGCGGCTGAACATGACGCAAACGATTATACTAAGTATTGCTCACTCGGACACAAAATGCAGCTCAACAATATGTTCGGTGAGGCTTTCATTAGCTTGAACGATATGACGGATGAAGATTTTAAAGAGTTTCAACGTCAGGCTTTAACCATGTTGATTTTGCATGAATTGGGTCACACGTTTGGATTGAATCATAACATGAAAGCAAGTCAATTGCACAGTCCGACCGACATCCATAACAAAGAATTGGCTGAAACTGTTGGTTTGACCGGCTCTGTAATGGATTACTCGACCGTTAACGTTGCAAAAGACCGTACAATGCAAGGTTACTATTATGATGTTAAACCAGGTCCATATGACATCTGGGCTATCCAATATGGCTATTCGCAGGGACTTGAAGACGCTGCTGCCGAGGAAGCTCGACTTAATCAGATTCTTGCACGATCATCTGAGAAGCAACTGTTCTTTGGTAATGATGCTGAGGACATGCGTGCTCCGGGTAAAGCAATTGACCCACGTGTAATGATTGATGACATGTCGTCGGATGCGGTTGCTTATGGAGTTGAGCGTATTCAACTTGTTAGCGAGATGATGCAAAAATTACAAGAGAAATATACTCGTCCGGGTGAATCATATCAGAGAATGAGAAACGCTTATGCGACATTATCAGCTCACTACATGATTCAAGCGGGTGTGATTTCCCGATACATTGGTGGACTTTACGTAGACCGTTCATTTGCTGATCAACCTGGTGCAGGCTTGCCATATCAACCAGTTGAAAAAGCAAAACAAGAAGCGGCGATGAATGCGTTGGCAACTTATGTGTTTGCTCCGGATGTGTTTAAGGCTCCTGCTGAATTGTTGAATTATTTGCAAATTCAACGTCGTGGATTCTCATTACCGGGTCCAACTGAAGATCTAAAAATTCATGATCAGGTTTTGAATATGCAGCGAAATGTCATGAATCATATTTTGCATCCTGTAGTTATGAAGCGTATCACTGATACCAGATTATATGGTAATGAATATGAACTTATGCAATTCATGTCCGATTTGACGAATGCTACATTTAGAGCAGATATGACGGGTAACGTGAATACTTTCCGCCAAAACCTCCAGATTGAGTATGTAAATCGTCTGTTAGCTATAATTGCAAATGAAGGTTCGATGAAGTATGACACAGCATCGCAATCAGCAGCTTTGTTTTACGCCAGACAGCTCGAAGCACAACTGAAGAGGAAAAGTACAGGTAACGCAGAGACAAGAGCACACACTCAACATGTGTTGTTGTTGATCGATAAAGCGCTGAATTCATAAACCGAACGGCGTACTAAAACACTTAAGGCTGGCTCAATCAAATTGGGTCAGCCTTTTATTTTATACAGATGTATTGAGCAATTATTAGTGACGTATTTATTTGAGAAGTGTGTCACGATTAGACTAATAGTCCGTCAAGAATAACCGGGTATCTTCCAGGATGCCTGATAAACCTCAATTAAATGAAAAGCGTGTATTAATTAACCTTCGATTCTGTGGTTGAATCCTGAATATCATTTTCCTGAGAATAAGTTGATTCGTCTGTAAGGTTTAAGTCCTGGTCGACCAGTTTCTCTTCGGGGAAAAATTTCTTATTGAAAAGGATGAACATAATTACGGCGCAACTTATAGCAACATCCGCCATGTTAAATATGTATGGAAAAACCGGCCAGTCATTTATTTTGAGGGTAAAATGGATGAAGTCAACAACGTGCCCTTCCAGAAACCCACCATATCCCCCAACATATCCCATAAATATTCGGTCGAGTAGATTTCCGATCGCGCCACCGACGATGAGTCCCATCAAAAACATAAACGGGACATTGGCACTTTTGATATTCTTAATGATGTAACCAAGTATAACAAAAGTAGCTATCAGAGCGAATAGGCTAACATAAAATGTATCCAAAAAGTCGATACCCAGAGCCATGCCGGGATTCTTCGTATAATGAAACGACAACCACCCGGGGATGATGTCCATGTTTTGAAGTTCCCAACTTGTTCGAACTACATATTTCGACCACTGGTCTATGGCTATCACACCTAAAACCGTGGTAAGAAATAAAATCGACTTTTTCTTTATGGATGCAGTCAATTTAACGGCGTTTTAATTTCGCTTCAATACTGATCTGTGTGTGAGGAACTGCTTCAAGACGTCCTTTGGAGATCTTTTTACCGGTTACTTTACAAACACCATAAGTTTTGTTGTCAATACGTACAAGGGCATCATCCAGATATTTCAGGAATTTTTTTGTACGATTGAACAGCATATAGGTTTTTTCGCGTTCCTGAGCGTCGGTACCAGCATCAGCCATGTGATATGAATAAGCTGATTCATCCGATGCATTTTCAGTGTTATCGCGCAGAGTTTGCTGAAGCAGATCAAGATCTCGTTCAGACTCTTCCCGTTTTTTCAAAATGATCTGACGGAAATATTCCAATTCCTCGTCATTATATGGCGAAATGCGTTCAGCTTGGTCAGTGTTAGGTTTATTTTCCATAGCCATGCAGTTATTTACTTAGTAGTTCGTTTAATATAAAATACAACTTCAACGCCGTCGATTTCCCAGTTCTTAGTATAATCAAAATCCTTCATTTCAGAATAGGTCAATTTTTCAGCTAATGTCTCTGCCTTAATGTAATCCTCCATCGTTTGAATAGCCTTTACAACATCTTCACTGCCTAAAGCAGCTATCCAAATTCTATCTGTTACTTCAAAATCCGCTTCTTTTCGCATATTTTGTATGCGATTTACCACCTCACGTGCAATTCCTTCATTGATGAGATCATCAGTTAATTCTGTATCCGCTGCAACTGTTAATCCATCTTCGGTTTCAACCGACCAGCCGGAAAGTCCATGACGGATTACTATGATGTCATCACTCTGTAAATTAACAATTTCTCCGGAATCTAATGTGACAGTGATTGACCCATTATCTTCAAATTTTGTGATTTCGTCGGAAGATAACGTCTGAATCTTAGCTGCTGTTGATTTCATAAGACCGCCAAGCTTTCGTCCCAATACCGGGAAATTAGCTTTAGCACTCTTATGTACAATACCGGAGTCGTCCTTTACATACTCAATTGTCTTAACGTTGACTTCATCCAAAATAATGTTTTTCACCGATTCTATAGCAGTTTTATCTTTTGTGCTACTAATTGGTAAAATAATACGACTTAAAGGCTGGCGAACATTGATATTCGCCTTGTTACGTATCCGAAGTACGATGGATGTGATCTTACGTGCCATCTCCATCTTGTATTCAAGCTGTTTGTCGATAGCAGTTTCTTCAACAGTGGGATAGAAAGATATGTGAACCGACATCTCATCACGCCCGGTCACCTCATTCAATCGCTGATATAACCACTCACCCATAAACGGCGCTACCGGACTAATTAGCTTAGAAATGTTCATCAAACACTCAAACAAAGTCTGATAGGCTGATGTTTTATCCAGCGTTTTTCCTTCTTTCCAGAAACGACGACGGCTACGGCGGACATACCAGTTACTCAGTTCTTCAACAAATTGTTCGATCTCACGACAAGCTTTGGTTACATCGTAATCATCCAGATAATAATCTACCATTTTGACGGTAGTAAATTGACGAGATATGATCCATCGATCCATTTCGGTACGATCTGAATAAGGTACCTGTGATCCGGAATATGTAAACTTGTCGATGTTAGCATACATCGCAAAGAAACTGTATGTGTTCAATATGGTATTGAAAAGCTTACGCTGGGTTTCTTTGAGTCCTTCTTCGTTAAATTTCAGATTCTCCCACGGAGCGGAGTTACTCATCATATACCATCGGGTACTGTCAGCTCCGTACTCTTGCAAAATTTTAAAAGGATCAACAGTGTTGCCTTTGGTCTTGCTCATTTTCTCGCCCTTGGCATCCAGCACGAGTCCATTTGATACTACATTTTTGAATGCAGGTTTATCAAACAACATGGTACCTAATGCGTGCAGGGTATAAAACCATCCACGGGTCTGGTCTACACCTTCAGCGATGAAATCAGCAGGAAAATTGGTGTCGAATATCTTTTTATTCTCGAATGGGTAATGCCACTGCGCAAACGGCATGGCACCGGAATCGAACCAAACATCCAGCAAATCCGGAATTCGACGCATCGTTCCACCATCAGGAGCTTTCCATGTAATTCCATCAATAATTGGTCGATGTAAATCCAAATCACCGGTATTCTTGATTCCGGCTTTTTTACAAAGCTCCTCAACACTACCAATGACTTCCATATACTCCGGATCAGTATCACTAACCCAGATCGGGATCGGAGTTCCCCAGAATCGTTGTCTGGAAATGGCCCAATCCACGTTGTTCTCGAGCCATGACCCAAATCGTCCTGTACCCGTACTTGCCGGTTTCCAGTTGATAGTATTATTCAAAGCGACCATTTTGTCACGAACGGCTGTAGTTCGAATGAACCAACTCTCAACCGGATATGACATCAATGGAGTGCCTTTTCTCCAGTCATGTGGATAGTTGTGCAAATAAGTCTGTTGGTGATATAAATCACCATGCTGTTTCATGGTCTTGATGACCTCTTTATCAGCATCCTTGAACCACATTCCTGCGAATTCAGTGATTGAATCATCAAAGCATCCGTCCCGATCAATCGGATTAAACATCGGGACACCTTCACGAATGGCTGTATCATAGTCATCCGCACCAAATGCAGGGGCAGCATGCACAATTCCGGTACCGTCCTCAATGGTAACAAAATCGGCCGGAACTACCCGCCATGCTTCAGATTTATCGAACTTCCGAAGCGCATAATCAAAGATTGGTCTATATGTTTTCCCCACAAGATCAGAACCTTTAATATGCTTTAAAACTTCATACTCTTCCTTAATCACCGAACCGAGTAATCCTTCTGCAAGAATCAAATGTGTCGGAGTTTCGGTGTCTTTCAGGCGAATCAGAACATAATCCAATTTTGGATTTACAACCAATAGCATGTTGGAAACCAACGTCCAGGGTGTCGTCGTCCAGGCTAAAAAATAAGTATCGACAGCTTCATCCAACTGAAATTTCACATAAACAGACGGGTCTTGAACCTCTTTGTATCCCAGACTGACTTCATGTGAACTAAGAACTGTGCTACTACCGGGCGAATACCACTGGATTTTATAACCCTTGTAGAGAAAATCTTTTTTATATAATTCTTTAATTGCCCACCATACAGACTCGATATAATCATTTTCAAAAGTGACATACGGATCTTTAAGATCAACCCAATATCCCATTCGATTTGTCAGATCATCCCACAAATTCTTGTATCGCAACACACTTTCGCGGCATCGTGCGTTTNNTGCGTTGTATTCGGCAAGACCAAACTGCTCAACCTCTGCACGTCCTTTTAAGCCCAATTCCTTTTCGACCTCAATTTCGACAGGTAGACCATGTGTGTCCCAACCGGCTTTGCGCATTACTTTAAATCCCTTCATTGTCTTGTAACGACAAAAAAGATCTTTTACAGTACGGGCCATTACATGATGAATACCGGGCTTTCCGTTCGCTGTTGGCGGACCTTCATAGAAGGTAAAAGGTATACCATCTTCCCGGGTCTCAAGACTTTTATCGAATACTGCGTTCTTCTCCCACCANNCAGTCTACTTGCTTAACATCTTGAAACTTTTTCTCCATAGAGGATGAAGTGTTTTATGTAAATTTCTAAAGACAACAAATATACAACTTTTTTAAGAAATCTTATTTAAGGTATTTTGCACTTTAATTTGGTAGCAATTCTGCATAAACTTGTTCATATATAAGTAATTGTGTTTTGTGTCTTCTGATAAACCCGCCTTACTGAAATGCCCAACCGCATTTCAATATTATTCATGAATTTGTCAACCAAATGAAAAACCTGAATTCAACCCCAACAACTGTTGCTTCGATTGCATCCAAAGCAACAATTCGGGCTGGTGCTACTAAATCCAGGTTGTGGCACCCTGGGATTCCAATCGTCTTGTTGGTTATGCTGACACTTATAATTTCAGCTTGTGGCATGAAGCCAAATAAAGAACGACTTCAATACGAGATTGAGGAGCTTGAATCAGAGGTTTCTACCCTTTATCGTGATACCGGGAAATCAACATCAACTATCGCTCAAAGTGTGATCCTTCGGGATGCCTATCTCAAATATGCCGACTCTTGGAGTTCGGATTCTCTAACTGCTGAGTATTTATTTCAAGCAGCCATGATCGATGCGGACATTCAGGACGATGTTTCGACTGGGATTAAATATCTTGAGCGTATTGTAGATGATTTTCCAGAGCATCCAATTCGATCCAAAACGTTGTTTTTAGTCGGATTTACCTACGCCGAGCAACTTCACGATTACACGAAAGCTCAAAAAGCTTATCAGCAATATCTGGATGAGTATCCTGAAGGAGAAATGGCTGGTTCAGTGCGGATTGAAATCGAAACACTCGGCCACACACCGGTTATTCCGGTTTCACCTGATAGTGCAGTCACCAACCCTCCTCTAATATCTGAAGAGCCCTGACTATTCATCCAAAGCTAATTTTTTGCTATCTTACGGGTCTGTAAAGCTTTCAGTTTAGCCCTGAGTTTACCGGCATTCATTTATTCTATTTTTAAATTCGGATTTCAACATGACGACAAAAGTTCGCGTACGATTTGCACCATCACCTACCGGAATGTTACATATAGGTGGTCTGCGTACTGCTCTGTTTAATTATTTATTTGCGAAGCATCACAATGGAGATTTTATTCTCAGAATCGAAGATACTGACCAGAATCGTTATGTCGAAAGTGCTGAAAAAGATATCACCGACGCCTTGAAATGGGCCGGTATGATGTACGACGAAGGACCGGATGTTGCCGGAAATTTTGGTCCATATCGCCAAAGTGAGCGATCAGTTTTATATAAAAAATACGCAGATCAATTGATCGAACAGGATCATGCTTACTACGCATTCGATACGACCGAAGAGATCGAACAAATGCGTGAACGTCTCCAAAAATCAGGAAATCCGTCACCAAAGTATGATTCGATTACCCGAATGTCCATGAAAAACAGTCTGACTTTGTCGAAAGATGAGGTTCAAAAAAGACTGGATGCGGGTGATGAGTATGTTGTTCGTCTTAAAGTACCTCGTCGTGATACCATCAAATTTACTGACATCATTCGTGGTGTTGTGAGTTTCAACAGCGCCGGACTCGACGATCAGGTTTTAATTAAATCCGACGGACTTCCGACATATCACCTTGCCAATGTTGTTGATGATCACACGATGGAGATTACTCACGTCATCCGGGGTGAAGAATGGCTGAGTAGCGCACCGAAACACATGTTGCTCTACGAATACCTTGGTTGGGAACCGCCTCAAATGGCTCATTTGCCATTGATTATGAGTCCCGCCGGTGGAAAACTATCAAAAAGAAACGCCGAAGAGTTGGGAATTCCGGTAAACGTACGCGATTACATCAAAGGAAATTACGAACCTGAAGCACTGATAAATTTTCTCGCACTTTTAGGATGGAATCCGGGTGATGATCGAGAATTGTTTTCAATGGAAGAACTCATCAGCGAATTTGATCTGCATCGGGTAAGCAAAGCTGGTGCCGTGTTTAATCTTCAAAAATTACTATGGTTTAATGAGCATTATATGCGCTCCAGAAGTAACGAAGATTTGTTGGTAAATTTTAAAAATGACATCGAAGCCTCCGGACTTGTCGTTCCTTCCGATGCCTTCCTTCTAAAAGTTATTGAACTGATGAAAGAGCGGGTTTCTAACGCGACCGAACTTTTCACCCTTGGGAAATATTATTTCGAAGCCCCTGCTGAGTTTGATGAAAAAACAGTATCCAAAGCATGGAAAGGTGATGCTCCTGCTCTGGTTAACGAATACGCTGCAAGTATTCGGGAAACGAATGAATATACAGCTGCTAATTTAAAGGCCATTCTAACTCAATTAGTAGAATCTAAGGGATTAGGATTTGGAAAAGTTATGCTTCCCGTACGTCTCGCTGTTACCGGAATGGGATTTGGTCCGGACCTGTTCGAAACACTCGAACTCCTTGGAAAAGAAGAAGTCGATCGACGTTTAATCCACGCCGAGAATACCCTAAGTTAGTCTTGTTGATTTTACTGGGATTTCATTAAATTGGCGGTTTAACCTAACCAAATAGATGTATGTCTTCAAAAAGATATCGAGCTCACATTATAATTGCACTCGTTCTGTTAATCGGGTGGATTGCCAATGAAACACTTGTTACTGAGTCAATTGCTCAAACTCCCGATACATTAGTTCTATCGAATCAGGAAGTGGCTTCCGATTCGCTGAATATTGGATCAGTAGATTTAGCAGATAGCGATTCTGCAACGCTGATCGATGAGGAACCAGCTTCACAACCGACCTGGACCAGTATCCTTCCCCCAATTATCGCCATTGCGATAGCTTTGATTTTGAAACAGGTTCTGATTTCACTTTTTATTGGTGTTTGGATGGGTGCATGGTTAGTGGGTGGATCGACCCTGACCGGAATTTTCACCGGTTTCTTTGATACACTTTCAGTTTATATTGTACCCGGAATCGCTGATCCGGATCGCGTTAGTATCATGGTTTTCACGTTGATGATCGGAGGCATGGTTGGAATTATCACTGCAAATGGTGGAATTCGTGGCATCATCGAAAAATTAATGACGGTCGTAAAAACACGAATTCAGGGTCAATTAGTTACTTCTTTAATGGGATTCCTCGTATTCTTTGATGATTATGCTAACACCATGATCGTCGGTAACACGATGAGACCTCTTACTGATCGCTTAACAATAACACGTGCAAAATTGGCGTATCTTGTAGATTCTACAGCTGCACCGGTCGCAACAATTGCATTGGTTTCGACCTGGATCGGTGCGATGGTAGCATATATTGCAGCTGCCGAAGCAAATATGCCTGATTACACCGAAGCTGCATATCTGGTTTTTGTCAACTCTCTACCTTATAACTTTTATGCATTTTTTGCGATCGCTTTTGTGCTGATGATTGCGTCAACCGGCAGAGATTTTGGCCCGATGTTGACATCCAGAATGAATCTTCTCAAAGCAAAAACAGATCCCGAGTTTGACACCTATCATATTTATCACAAAGAAGAATCTGAAGAAATTGCTGAAAAAGAAATTACTTCACATTGGTTAAATGCTGCCATCCCGATTCTGGTTCTTATTGTTTCAACAATCGCCGGACTTTTCATAACAGGTGAAGGTAGCACATTACAAGAAATCATCGGATCAGCTAATTCCTATAAGGCGCTGGTTTGGGGTGGATTAATTGCCATGGCTACCGCATCTATTTTATCGTTCGGACAGAGATTATTAACACACGAAGAAATGCTTAAAGGCATGCTGAAAGGTATGCATGTGATGTTTGATGGATTGATGATCCTTGTCATGGCTTGGGCGCTCAGCGATGTAACAGCTGCATTAGGTACTGCAGGATATCTGGTTTCGGTATTTGAAGGTGTGTTGAATCCGTATTGGGTTCCGGTTATCATATTTATTATTTCTGCCGGAACAAGTTTTGCTACCGGTTCAAGCTGGGGGACCATGGGTATATTGATGCCGATCTCAGTTCCTTTGGTTTGGAATCTTGCAATCAGTACTGGTCTACCACCTGAAGTTGCCAATGAACTCATTTATGCAAGTGTAAGTGCCGTATTGGCCGGATCTGTCTGGGGTGACCACTGTTCTCCGATTTCCGATACAACGATTTTGAGCTCAATCGCTTCCCAGTGCGATCACATTGAACACGTCCGAACTCAGTTGCCGTATGCCATGGTAGCGGGTGTGGTAAGTATAGCTGCAATAATTGCGGCAACAGTATTAAATATTTCACCATGGATTATATATCCGGTAGGTATTGCGATTCTGCTAGGCGTAGTATTCAAGTTTGGTAGATTTGCGAGCCTCGAAGATCCTAAGGACAGGCATAAAGATCTGGCAGGTTAAACATTAATGATTCATTCCGCTATTTAGTTCTTGACCAATATTATGGGATTTAAATCATTCTTGATAAAACCGTTTGCACGGCATATTTCTAAAAAGATAACGCGGACTAAAAAAAATGCGGTAGCTGATCAGAATCGGATTTTTGATTTGATCGTAAGCAAAGCGAAAACCACAAAATTTGGAAGCGATCATTCATTTAGTCAGATTCGAAACTATGATGATTTTAAAAAAAATGTCCCGGTTCGAGATTATGAAGAGCTAAAACCATATATAGATCGGGTAGTTAAAGGCGAATCGGATGTGCTTTGGCCTGGAAGACCATCTTATTACGCAAAAACATCAGGGACTACCTCCGGCGTCAAATACATTCCTATTACAAAAGATAGTCTCCCAAATCATTTTGGAACCGCTCGTGATGCAACATTTAATTTCACCTACATAACGGACGATTACAGTTTCATGGATGGGAAATTGATCTTCTTGTCCGGCAGTCCGAAAATGGATGATACGAATGGTGTTGCTACAGGACGACTATCCGGAATAGCAAATCTTCTGGTTCCCTCATGGTTGAAATTCAATCAAAAACCGTCTTTTAAGACAAATTGCATTGAAGAATGGGAAGAAAAAGTTGAAAAAATCGTAGAAGAGACCCTCCACGAGGACATGCGTTTGATTTCGGGAATTCCGCCCTGGGTTCAGATGTATTTTGAACGATTGATAGAAGTAAGTGGAAAATCTACTGTCGCCGAAATATTCCCCAATTTTAATCTGTTTATTTTCGGAGGGGTAAATTTTGAACCTTATAGAAATAAAATTGAGCGATTAATTGGGAAAAAAGTTCAAACTTTGGAAACATATCCGGCCTCCGAAGGATTTATAGCGTTTCAAAGTGATCCGGATGATCAAAGTCTCCTTCTCAATACTAATTCGGGCATATTTTTTGAATTCATACCTGCTGACGAATTTTTCAATAATGACCCTATCAGATATAAAATTGATCAGGTTCAAACTGGTATTTCTTATGCGTTGATAATCAATAGTAATGCCGGACTCTGGGGATATTCTATTGGGGATACCGTTGAATTTACTTCGCTGGACCCCTATAAAATTCGTGTAACCGGACGCATCAAGCATTATATCTCTGCATTTGGCGAACATGTTATAGGCAAAGAAGTGGATGAATCTATTTTGAAGGTTTGTGCAAACAGCAATGCTAAAATAACAGAATTTACGGTCGCCCCTCAGGTTAATCCGAAGACTGGATTGCCCTATCATGAATGGATGGTTGAATTTGATGAAACACCATCCAACTTAGATACTTTTTCAGCTGAATTGGATGAAGCGATGAGAAAGCAAAACATCTATTACGACGACCTCATCAAAGGAAAAATCCTTCGTCCCCTGGTATTGACACCCTTGAAAAAAGGTGCATTCATTCAATACATGAGAGAAGAAGGCAAACTAGGTGGACAAAATAAAGTCCCTCGCTTATCAAATGATAGAAAAATTGCCGACCGCTTAGTGAGAATTTAGTTTTACACAGAAATCCCAGTGTGGAACTTCACGGTTTCCCATTTCGAACACATTGTTTTTCACAGACATTATTTCAAGCACATCTACATACAGTTAATCAAATACAGATGTAAAAACGACAACTTGAAATATGAGCAATAGATTATTCTCTCAAACCGGCAGCACTTCCTTGCATTTCAAATAATTAAAAGGCAAAAAAAAAGCGTGGATCCCAAAAAGGAACCCACGCTTAAAATCCGCTCTAAGTAGATCGATTAGTTCGTTCTACGTGGAGTAAATGGATATGGATTGACAGGAGTTGACTCTGCACGTCTGTCGGCACGGCAACCACGTCCGTTAGTGTCCATAACAACACAAGGATTTGGAGCTTTACCACGACCGTTAACTTCAATTCTGTCTTCTGAAATACCATTGCTTACATAGAAGCTACGAACGGTATTTGCACGACGAACTGATAAACGGAGGTTATATTGATCACCACCAATATGGTCAGTGTAAGCATCGACACGAAGACGGAAGTTTGGAGCATTTTTGAGCATTTCTACGTTTGTAGTAAGAACTTGCGCAGCAGATGCATCCAGGTTTGAACGGTCGAAATCAAAGTTAACAGTACCTAAGTTAGAAATAAATTTCGGATCGTTAGGATCATTAGGATCTGTACCCATTTCAATTTCTTGTCCGTCAGTAAATCCGTCACCGTCTGAATCCGGGTTGTTTGGATTCGTGTTGTGAGTCATCACTTCAGCATAATCAGACAGGCCATCACCATCTGAGTCAGTACTTAATGGATTTGTACGATGTTTGTTCACTTCATCACCATCTGACAAGCCATCACCATCGGTATCAGGATTGTTTGGATCGGTACCATGTGTGTTCACTTCGGCACCATCAGTCAAGCCATCACCATCGGTATCAGGATTGTTCGGATCGGTTTCGTGTTTGTTGATTTCATCAAAATCATTCAAACCATCACCATCGGTATCGGCACTTAATGGATTTGTATTGTATACAAACATTTCATCATAGTCATTCAAACCATCACCGTCTGAATCACGTGCTTTGAGTTGCTCTGCACTCAATGATCGTAGAAATTCAATTGTCAATGGATCTGGGTCGACTATTTCCTTTGGTGCACAACCGGTAACTACCAGCAATGCAACGATTGCTAAAGCAGTTAGATTTTTAAAATGCAGTTTCATGTGGGGTCCCTTTCTTAATCTTTTAGTCAGTTTGGTTTAATTATTCGCAAAAAAAATTGTTTACATCCTTATGTCACGTAAGAATACGAATTTAATAAATTTTTTACCAATTGGGGAATAAACGTTAATAATTTCATATTTATTTGATAAGTAATGCTTTCAATGAAAAATATTTCTAACTTATCGGCCTCATTTGGTACTTGAAAACATATCAAATTGGGGCTATAGCTCAGCTGGCTAGAGCGTCGCGCTGGCAGCGCGAAGGTCTGGGGTTCGAATCCCCATAGCTCCACTTCAAAAGCCTTGTAAGCGAAATGCTTGCAAGGTTTTTTTTATAAATAGTTCGATTTTATGACTTTAGTCATACCCGTTCACACTCAGAACGATTAATTTGAATTGCAAATACAGAACCCATTGCATTCAAATAGGAGAACTATGAAGAAGCTAATCATTTTGGGTGGTGGTACCGCAGGTACCATGATGGCCAACAAATTGGATAAACTCCTTGATAAAAAAATCTGGAGTATCACCATCATCGATAAAGACACTATTCACTACTATCAACCGGGTTTTTTGTTTCTCCCATTTGGGATTTATGAAAAAAAAGATGTAATCAAACCACGCGCAAAGTATATCCCCGATGACGTAGAATTAATTCTTTCGGATGTAGATCGTGTTGTAGCCGAAGAAAATCAGATATTCCTCGCCGACGGTCGAACCCTTGATTATGATTACCTGATCATAGCTACAGGAACCGAAATCCGTCCGGACCAGACTCCGGGTATGCTGGGTGAAGAATGGAGAAAAAGCATTTTCGATTTCTACACTTTTGAAGGTGCGGTTGCATTAACTGAACAAATCAAAGATTGGAACGGTGGTAAACTGGTTGTTGCGATTACCGAGATTCCGTTTAAATGTCCTGTTGCACCACTAGAATTTATTTTTCTGGCAGATGCGTTTTTTTCAGAAAAAGGCATCCGGGATAAGGTCGAGTTGACTTTAGTTACACCCATGTCAGGGGCTTTTACCAAACCAATAGCCACCAAAAAGTTGAGTCAATTACTGGGTGAAAAGCAAATTAACGTTATAACCGATTTTTATATCGAACATATCGACAATGAAAATAAAAAATTAGTCTCCTACGACGAACAAGAAGTGTCTTTTGACCTTTTAGCTATTGTCCCCATGAATATGGGCAATGAAGTTATTGCCAGAAGCGGACTGGGTGATGACTTGAACTATGTTCCAACTGATAAGCACACCCTTCAATCGAAAGCTTATCCCAATATTTTCGTAATTGGTGATGCAACTGACATCCCCACCTCAAAAGCGGGATCAGTCGCTCATTTTGCTGGTGAAATTTTAACTGAAAATCTACTTAGTGCAATTGAAGGGCGACCATTAACCGCATCCTTCGACGGACACGCCAACTGTTTCATCGAAACAGGATTCGGAAAAGGCACACTAATTGATTTCAACTACACAACAGAACCGTTACCCGGAACTTTTCCGTACCCGATTATAGGACCGTTTAGTTTGCTGAAACCGACCCGATTAAATCATATTGGTAAACTACTATTTCGATGGATGTACTGGAATATCCTATTAAAAGGACGAGAACTGCCGATAGATTCACATATGAGTATGGCAGGAAAAAAAGAAATGACAGTATGACATTCATCCATTTTGGATGTCATTCATTGACAAAAAACTTTAAAAATAACTATTAACGAACCAGGATATTATTATGGCACAAGCAACACTTGCAACATACTCAGTTGAGGTGAACGAAGAAGGTTATATGCTACAACCTGACCAATGGAACAAAGAAATCGCTGAAGCTATAGCTTCAGAACTGGGTATAAAACTGACCAACAAACACTATGAAGTAATCAATTATTTGCGAGAGCAATACGCAGCAGGAAATGCACTCACCATACGAAAAGTGGGTCAGTCGGGAATCACCGATATCAAAGGACTCTACGTGCTGTTTCCAAAGGGTCCGCTAAAGTATTCTTCAAAGATTGCCGGAATCCCTAAACCTGCCAGTTGTGTATAATCAAAAAGGAGATCTCACATGTCTAATGATGATAAACCATTAAAAAAAGTCTGTATTATTTGCGCAAAAGCAAATCTGGAGGACGTGTATGCAACTTTGGTAATGGCCAACGGTGCTGTCATGGAAGGTATTGAAGCCAAAGTCTTTTTTACCTTTTTTGGACTAGACGCCATCACTAAAAAGCAAATGAATAAGCTTCATACCGCCACATTGGGAAATCCCGGTATGCGGATGCCTGGCGGAGCTCCATTTCCATCCTTACTTGGTTTGATACCAGGTGTAGAATCCGGAGTCTCAGCCATGATGAAATCCCAGATGGAGGCACTTGATATTCCACCGGTGGACGAGTTTCTGGAAATGATCACTGCAGGTGGTGGTGAAATATTTGCCTGTAAGCTTGCCATGGATATGTTCAAACTCAAAGAGTCAGACCTTTGGGATGGATGTAGCGGTGTACTTACAGTTGGTGATTTTTATGCCAAATGTGGAGGCGAAGGCACTCAAATCATTTTCACATAAACTTACCTCACGATAACAACTTTACCGCGGCCTGTTTGGTCGGAGTTATTTCCCGTAGCTACTACAAAATAGACTCCGGTCGCTACTTTTTTACCATAATCATCCAACCCATCCCAGTCTGTTCGGCCACCACGGGTCTGAAATCGACGTACTAAGCGTCCATCTACAGTCATAATATGAACGGTGGCATCATCCGAGAGGTTCTCAATCACAATTCTATCCCCCTCATTTTTAGAATAACTATATGGATTCGGGTACACCCTCAATGTTTTCATGGTACCAACTCCATCACGCTCCAACGTACTGTACCTGACCAAACTATTATTAGTTGATATGTAGAGGGCACCTGACTGTGAATCGAGCGCCATGGCTTTGACCGTGTTCGACGGCAATGGACTATTATCCATTGTGAAATGACGTTCAACACGTCTTCCTGACTCCTCAATCAAATAAATACCATCTCCATCCGAACCAATCCATTTCTGATTATTGGCATCCACCACCATCGATGTAACCCTGACATTTCGAAGCAACACCCGGTCAAATGCGGTTGTATCTTCGTTGATCAATGGCTGAGCTCTTCGTTCGATTGCGGTCCCGTTAATAATTCGATCAGGAAATAAATAACGACCGATCCCACGGTCAGTTCCGATCCAAACTTCGCCACGTTTGTCTTGTATGATGGAATTTACTTTTTCATTTGGAAGTCCGCCGGCATCCTGATTTGCGATTA
>DLXM01000183.1 GCA_003448835.1 Bacteroidota bacterium
AATTTTTCTTAATGAGCTCAAAAAATTTTACATCCAATTCAACAATATCCAGATGATCCTGAGGACGCATTAAATTCACAATTTCTTTAGTCACAGGACCGGTCCCAGGTCCCAATTCCAGAATCCGAATTGGTTTATCCGAACTCAGTACCCTCTTTGTAAGCGGCTTCACCATTTCACGAACTAAGGACGCTGAGCTAGGCGCCACGGCACCAACATGCTTAATATTCTTTATAAAATGGACAAAATTGAGCAAAATTCTCCTCATTTACAGTATTTTCCCATCATCTATTGAAAATTTGAAATCAAAATTCAATTAAAAAACTTGGTGTCGCCAATAATAAATCCGGTGTCGCTTTGATCCAACCGAATATCCCAAAAATTAACCCCGACAATTGCTATACGATTCCGAGTCATGAAGTTTCATCATTAACTAAACTTTCCAAAATCAATCCTTCCATAATACCGTTTTTCAATTTCAATCAACAATTTTTAATAAATACACGTCCAAAAAAATAGTATAATTCCAAGTGTCAAAGTAAATATGTGTATAAAAAACCAATCACTATGAAAAAACTCCAGCTCATACTCCTAGTGCTACTAATCAGTGCTTGCGCAAAAGAACAAACATTCGAATACCCGGTATTCCCAAAATCTGATGTCGTCGACGATTACCACGGAACCCCGGTCGGCGATCCATGGCGATGGCTCGAAGATCCAAACAGCGACCAGACCAAAGCATGGGTAACCGCTCAAAATGAAGTCACTATGCCGTTTTTGACCTCACTTCCGGGACGTGAAACCATCATCAACCGACTCACCGAACTCTGGGATTTCCCACGATATGGAACTCCAACCCGCGCTGGTGAAAACTATTTTTACTACTTCAACGACGGACTCCAAAACCAATCGGTCCTTTACAAACAGACCAGTTTAGATGCCGAAGCTGAGGTCCTGATCGATCCAAATACCTTCTCAGAAGACGGAACCGTAGCCTTGAGCAGCGTAGCCTATAGCGAAAATGCCAACTATGTCGCTTACGCCAAATCCGTCGGCGGATCAGACTGGAGAGAATTTTTTGTCCGGGATGTGAACTCCGGCGAAGACCTTTCCGACCACATCGAATGGGTGAAATTTTCCGGTGTCTCATGGGACAAAAAAGAAGAAGGCTTCTATTACGGACGATTTCCACAACCAACTCCCGAAGAATTCCTCACCGCTCCGAACCGCAACATGAAATTGTACTATCACAAACTCGGCACCTCCCAGGATGAAGATGTGCTGATTTATGAGCGTCCGGACCAACCCGATTGGGGACTTTACGGACAGGTAACCGACGATGGAAACTATCTCGTGATCAACATCAGCCAGGGTACCGATCAAAGAAATCGAGTCTATGTTAAAGACCTTACTCGTGACAACAGTCAGGTCATGCCACTTTTGGATGCCTTTGATGCCAGCTACTCCTTTATCGACAACAATGGTTCTACATTTTACTTCCGCACTAATAACGAAGCACCGAAATATCGTGTAATTGCGGTGGATGTCCGTCGTCCGCAACCCGCAAACTGGAACACGGTCATCGCCGAAGGTGAAAGTGTACTGACCGGAATCACTGTCGTAGCTAACCGAATGGTAGCCAGTTACCTCACCGACGCCCGATCGGAATTGCTCATTTATGGATTTGACGGGACCTTCGAGCGTGAAATTGAACTCCCAACTGTGGGCAGCGCCAGCGGACTCTCCGGCCGAAAACAAGATACCGAACTGTTTTATAGTTTTGCTTCATTCACCTATCCTGCAACGATATTCCGTTACGATTTCAACACAAATGCGAGTGAAGTATTCAGAGCGTCTCAAGTTGATTTTAATCCGGATGACTTCGAAACCCGCCAGGTGTTTTACGATAGCAAAGATGGCACCAAAGTCCCGATGTTCATCACTCACAAAAAAGGATTAGAACTGGATGGCAGCAATCCGACCTATTTATATGGATACGGCGGCTTCAATATCTCCATGACACCGGGATTCAGCGTGGGTAACCTCGTCTGGCTCGAGCAGGGTGGGATTTACGCCGTCGCAAACCTACGCGGTGGGGGAGAATATGGTCGCGAATGGCACCTCGCCGGCACCAAAGAGCGGAAACAAAATGTGTTCGATGATTTCATAGCAGCAGCAGAATATTTAATAGAGGATGGTTATACTTCATCCGATAAGTTATCAATTGGAGGTGGATCCAATGGCGGACTCCTCGTGGCTGCAGCCATGCTTCAACGTCCCGATCTGTTCGGTGCAGCCTTGCCAGCGGTGGGGGTACTCGACATGCTTCGATACCATCAGTTCACCATCGGATGGGCATGGGCAAGTGACTATGGTACCAGCGAAGATCCCGAAGGATTCGAATATCTGTATGCGTACTCACCATTGCATAACGTGAAAGAAGGAGTTGAGTATCCAAGTACGCTCATCACAACCGCGGACAGAGATGATCGTGTAGTTCCAGCTCACAGTTTCAAATTTGCGGCAGAACTTCAGGAAAAACATGGTGGAAAGAATCCGGTGCTGATTCGAATTGAAACCGATGCTGGACACGGTGCCGGTAAGCCGACCTCCAAAATCATCGAAGAACTCGCTGACCGCTGGGCATTTTTAGCTCACGAACTCGGTATGGAAATCCAGTAGGGCAGAGGTTTCTCGTAATTATTAACCCCTATCAACTTAACGGTTGAATATTTGAATTAAGATTAGAGTGGTTGGATTTACTTTTGTAGTCTGACCACTCTTTTTTTTGCCTTAGCGCTCGGCTTCGCCTGCACGATTTTCGCTCGTTTCATTCGCTTCGCTCATGATCTCTGTCGGTAGACTGCGTGGCTTACACCACTTGTGTACCTCCTCCGATTCTCTCACGATATACGCCCAAAGACTGTGTGCTTTCGCACTTGTGTTTGGTCTCCCATTCGCCCAAAGACTGCGTGCTTTCAGCACTTGTGTTTGGCCTCCGATTCCCCTCTTTACTCTTCCCCTCTTTACCTTTTTCGCTCGGCTGCGCCTTCACGATGTACGTCAAAAGAC
>DLXM01000184.1 GCA_003448835.1 Bacteroidota bacterium
GCCTTCACGATGTACGTCAAAAGACTTCGCATTTGCAATGCTCGTGTTTTTCCTACCATTCACTCCTTCACCTTCTGAAACCAAAACTCAGATTGATCTGCAACGGTTAGTATCGACGGATTTCGAAGGGATTCTTTATTATAAGTCAAAACTTTCTGATCCAGGGTATAAATTTGCCCTCCGGCTTCAAGTAAAATTGCATGAGCAGCGGCCGTATCCCATTCCATCGTTGGAACATCACGCAAATACACATCAGCTTCACCAGCTGCAATTAAACAAAATTTCAATGAACTTCCCATTGATTTAAATCCGGCATTGGGAAACTGATCTGACAATGCCTGCACCATAGGTCCGGCATGATCTTTACTGGCAACAATATCGATGTGATCTACATCCAGAGCACGGACTGCAATTGCATGTTTCGTTTCTGTTTCGAGATTTTCGAAATAGGCTCCATCACCCTCAGCACTGTAATATCTTAGTCTCATAACCGGAACTGCAATGACACCCAACACGGGTTTTCCTTGTGAGATTAAGCCTATATTGACGGTGAATTGTCCGGTTCGTTTAACGAATTCTTTGGTGCCATCCAGTGGATCAACCAGCCAAAAGGTGTCCCAATTGCGACGGTTATCGAATGATTCCGGGATGGTTTCTTCGCTGATAATGGGGATTTGAGGTGTTAGTGCAGCTAATTGACGCACTATATAATCGTTGGACTCCAAATCTGCTGCTGTAAGAGGCGATTTATCTTCTTTAAAACTGGCTTCTGTGCCACTATTGAAGTGTTTAAGAATTATTTCGCCAGCGGCGTGGGCAATTTCAATTACGGAAGGAAGGAGATGGGAGTAGGTCATAAGAAGTGAAGGAGAAAAAAAGTGAAGGAGTGAAGGAGAATCGAAGTCTAAACACAAGTGCTGTTAAGCACGCAGTCTTTGGGCGTACATCGTGAATGGGAGGAAAAACACAAGCATCGAAAGATGCGAAGTCTTTTGACGGACATCGAGAGCGAAGCGAGTGAAACAAAGCCGAGCGAATTGAAGACGGTACACAAGCACGAAGTGCGTAGTCTAGCGACGAATGGGAGACCAAACACAAGTGCTTTCAAAGCACGCAGTCTTTGGGCGTACATCATGGAACGAAGTGGAGTGAAAATCATGAGGCAACGCCGAATGAAAAGGGGAAGGGGATTAATTAAAGAGCTCCTCAAAGCGAGTGGCCAGGATTGAGAATGTGAGTTCGTTTTCGACATATTGTCGGGCATTTTTACCGCGTTGGGCAATTTCATCGGCGGACATATCACGGTAACGAACTAACTCATCAGCTAAAGCCTGAGTATCATCGTATGGCACAAATGTCCCACAACCTGCTTCATCCAAAATAGTCGGATACCCCGAAAAACTGCAAATAATCGGCTTGGATGCAGCCATGTAATCGACCCACTTGTTGCGTGAGAGTCCAAATTGACCTGTCCCACCTGTGAAACTATCAAAGCACACATCCATGTGCGATAAAAAATCTCTCACATATTTCTTTTCAACAGGATCAATAAAGTGAATTTGTTTGAGATGACCATATTTCCGGATGTATGATTCTCTTTCATTTCCCTGTCCCAGGATGTAATATTCAATCCCTGCATCAGGACCCAACATTTCAGCAGCTTGAAACAACGTATGAATCGGATTCGCAGCGTTAATTGTACCGGCATATCCGATTTTGAATCCCGGTCGTTGAAGTAATTCTTTTAACTTCGAATCAGTCAATTTTTCGTGTTCGTTCAACATTTCATCACGCATCCCCTGCGGAATACATACTACTTTTTTAAATCGTGGTTCTACCTGCTGGACATGTTCTATTAAATTTGGCATCGTTCCAACAACTGCATCCGCTTTGCGATATCCGAATTTTTCTAACCAACTCATGAAAAGCACCATCGGATTAACCCCGGAAAAACCACCGATTTCAGTTACCGTGAGCGGCCAGATATCCCGAATCTCAACTATGAATCTGGCACCGTATTTTCTGGAAATCAGGTATCCACTGATGATACTAAATAACGATAACGATGAAGCAATAACTACATCCGGACGATTGTCGGTTTTTACTCCATCTGCCTTCAGCCCATCTATGTGTATGTGCTTTCGATACTCCCTCAAAACAGACATCTCAAAATGAAACCATCCTATAATTCGGGCAAATGAATTCGAAGTTTTGTTTCGATACCCTTGTAACCAGACGGTTCTAACCCCACGAAGCACTTCCGTCATCGATTTACCCTCAAATTTGGGCAATTTGTTCGTTAAATGATTCCAATTCGACGTAAATACCGTTACCTGATGTCCTTTTTTGATCCATTCATAGGAAAAATTGAAATGCCGGGTACCAAAAAAGTATTTTTCCGGCATGGCATACTTACAAATAATCCAGATATTTTTACCGTCGTTGTTTTTCATTTTCGAAATAATATCAGCTTCCACATTTTTGATTAGTCTGTGGTCAATCCGTGCCGGACCGTATCAATAATTCTGGAATAAATTTGGTAGTATTGCTTTGAAATGTGATCCCATTTAAATCGCAGCGTTTTCATGTGCAAATTCGGACTCAAACTTTCGACTAAGTTATGCACCTGAAGAATCGCGGATTTCACATCTTCAATATCAGTTGGATCCACTGCCCTGCCAATTTCCTCCTCGATGAAATACCCGTCAATACCTTCACCTTTGGTGTAAATCACCGGTAAACCCTGACTCAAAGCTTCTATATAAACCAATCCAAAGGTCTCACCGTGGCTGATCATTGCAAACATGGTGTGGTCATTATAAATTCGGCGCAATTCATTTTCATCGTCAACCCTTCCCATCAAAGTAACGAATGGATATCGCCCGCTTTTGACCATGCGTTTGATACGATTTTCCATCTGTCCGCCGGATCCCACTAACGTGAGCGACAATTTCATACTTTTGCTCAGATCGTCACAAGCTTTGATCAGAAGTTCCACATTTTTATTGGGCGAAAACTGTCCGACATATAAAATTCGAGGTGGGTCTGATCGGTATTTGTACTCCGGAGGTGGATTATCAATCCAGTGATTTGGGATTCCGTTTGGAATGATATAGGATTTCCGACGAACTAATTTTCCATCAGATTGGGTCAAATACTTATTGATCAACTTATCCCTATAGTTGGGCGTAATAAAAATCACATTCTCCGAGTTTTTTAAGATATCAGCGCCATACTGCATCAAATAAGGCTTATACTTGTAGAAATAATTGATATCCGTGTTTCGAACCGCCGTGATATACGGAATATGATGTTCTTTTTGGAGCTCCCTCGCCACTCCTCCGTCACTAAAGAGAAAATGTGCATGAATTAGATCAATTTCACCCAGTTTTACTTGTTCAGAGATGTCCTTAACGATCGTTCTGATTTTTTGACGATAAAATAGCCGATGATAAGGCCGCAGAATAAACGAATAAATTATTTGAATTCGATCATGATTAAAGACCTGATTCACCCCGATTTGTTTGATACTGCGAACAGGGACATATATCGTTTGCTTCAATCCGGGTTGATCCAGTTTTTCAGCAAGTTCTTTGTACAATTTATGAACCGGATATCCTGAGCAGATATGTAAAATATGCATGCTCATGTCAGTGATTCCCCCGGTAGAGTTTTATAAACTTCATGATGAATTTCGTGTTGAAAATACATGTTGCACACTCATCATAATCGGTCGGAAATAAACCAACGGAAATATAAAAATCCAGAAGGGTCCACCGTGTTTTTTGTAATAATGAAATCGCTGACTTACCGGTATTCCCTTGGTGCTGAATAACAATTTGTAGCGTTTGAGCAGGGATAATGACATGTCTTTCCAGGTCCCTTTTTCCGGATTTCGGGAACATCTGCCAACATAATTTGGCACAACCCAGGCTTCAAATCCAAATTTCCTGGCACGCAGTGCATATTCAAAATCACCGGTACTATGGATGGATGCCGTATCAAGTGGACCAATCGTTTCAACAACTTTTGCCGGAATCAACACGCAATTTCCGTTAAAAACGTCACATCTTTGTGGTGTATCCGAAACCGGTAAAAATTGAAATCGCAATGGATGAATCACCGGATTTGTATGAAGGAACCCTCCATAAGTAAGTTTTTGAGATTTTTCATCCCGAATAGCTCCCACTATAATAGGCGCATCGGATTCTGAGGTTTTTTTGTCAGTGAACACCGATAACATTCGACTCAAAGCATCGGAATCCATCATCGTGTCATCATTGACCCACCATATAAAATCAACTTTTTGAACCATGGCAAAATCCATAGCCAGTCTCATTCCGCGTGTCCAGTAAAGATTCCCATCTCCAAACAGTACTGTTACATCGTTCCAGCGTTTTGAGATTGCATCAGCAGTTCCATCTGTACTGCCATCATCGGTCACAATCACACTCAAATCGACGCCATGTGAAACCTGATTTTTGAGTTGTTCTATACAAGCAATCGTTTTTTCTTTGCGATTAAAGCATGTCAGTATCGCGGCAATTTTGATGTTCGGCTTAGAAGTCTGCAAGATCAGATTTTGCTTAATTCGTAAACATCCTGATAGGTCTGGATGTATTGTGGAATGGTTTTATCGAGTGCCCAAAGATCGAGAGCACGTTGACGTGCATCCGCCGACATTTTTTGATATCGTTCAGTATCTTCAAAAATCCACTCAATACCCTTNNAACTCAACCGGATCGTAAGGTTGCGCCAGGTATCCGGTTTTTTTGTGAACCACGGAGTCCGGCATACCACAAGTGTTAAATGCTACAACCGGTGTTCCGCAGGACTGCGCTTCTGTCGCAGTTTGGGGTAAATTTTCCATTCTGGATGGCACAATTACGACATCCACAGCATTATACAGCATGGCCAACGAATAATCGTCAACCAAATGTCCCATGAAATGCACATCAAAATTTAGACCTACATGAAGTTGTGG
>DLXM01000135.1 GCA_003448835.1 Bacteroidota bacterium
AGGAGTGAAGGAGTGAAGGAGTGAAGGAGAGAAGGAGCGAAGGGGGGGAGAGGCAGCGCGCGAATTATCGTAGTGAGGTTATAAATCCAGCCAGGGAAATAAAACCGGTAAGGAAAAGATAGAATTGTATGTTGAAATCAAGATAGATTCCCAGATACTGACTTATCCCAATAGTCATGAGTAAAAGAATCATTGACAAACTACCGACCATAAAGATGAGAAGTCCGGTAGAGTTTAGTTTTGTTGTAGCAAGTTTAGAAACTAAGCTGTGGTTTTGATTATCCCAGATGTGAGAATCGGATTCATTCGAGTTGATTTTAAATTTTAATATTTCCAGAAAGCCAATTAAGATGAAAGTATATGACCCGAGTAGTAATAAATGGGTGTATCCAATTTTCAGGAAATGGATTTCAATGAATAATTGCCCGATATCAGGTATGGATGCGATGAATTGTAAAATGGATTTTATTGCAAAAAGTAGGAGTCCGGTGAGTATGAGGTAGGATACTCGATTTCGAATGGATAAAATGTAAACTAGATAAAACGATGTGATGATTACTAAAATAGATCCGAGTACTCCTATTAAAGGTGTTAACCGGAAGATGTTTAATGCCCGGGACATGGTTTCTAATTGCAAAATGGATCCAATGAAATATCCCCAGATCATGATTTTTGAGATATTCGTAAATCGAATCGATTTCTCACTGACTCCTGATTTCAACGATCCATCATACACAGAAAACATAATGGCCAGCACTCCTAATGGGATCCAAAGACTAAATTGGGAGTGTAGATAATATGTTATCCAAAACGTTATCCAACTCTCGCCGTATAGTGTGCCCCCTGATAATGCGAGTGGACCCATATTTGATCCCAAAAAGGAAAAAACGGCAAGTTTTACAAGTAAGGTTTTAGACGTATTCTGATCATCCATTTTTAAAAGAAAGTGGATCGACCAGATTGATGTAATCAAAATGTACAGGGTAGAAAGAGAAATCGACCAAAATGCATAACCTTGTAGCGAAAATGCGACGGTCATTGCAATTATACAGAAATGGATAGGAATCCAGTATCTCAGAGATGTGAGACTTTTTTGATCTGAGTTTGGGACAAAACTTAAAACAAAGAACCCGGACACGACCGGGAAAATCCATCCGAGTAACGCTAAATGGGAATGTGCGTGAATCAGAAATTTAGCATTGAGAATAGTCAACTCTGGCCAGGTCCATTGAATTCTGAGCCAGACGCCGGAAATCAACACGACCAAAAAATAAAATATGGCCGGTCGAAAAATGCGATTTTGTACTATTTTCGACATGATCTCAATGGTTTTAGGAGATCAGAGTCAGTGTTTATTATAATTTCGGTGGACGTGTACTCATAACTGGAAGTTTGAGTCGGTATTCGATTTGTTCGAGTCCTTCGGCCGTCTCAGCTAATGTTCTATGTGCGAACATAGATTCCATTTCGGCACGGACACTCGCCCAATACTCATGAATTGGACATGGTTTTTCGTGACCACACCCGGGTAGACCTAAAATACACTCATGAAAGATTTCGTCACCGTCGATAGCAGCAATGATTTCAAGTAATGAAATTTTTTCCGGTTTCTTTGCTAATGAGATTCCACCTTTTGGCCCTTTGTGGCTTATCATTATTCCATCTGCAGTGAGTTTCTGTAAAATTTTAGTGAGAAAATGAAATGAAATATTCAAATCCTCACTCATTTCACGGATTGAAACAAAAGCGGCATCTTTTTCACGGGCTACGTAAAATGAAGCCAGAATACCATATGTACATGCTTTCGATAATACCATACTGGTCATTTAGTTATAAAAAAATAAACCGAATTTAAACAATAAAGACTCTTAAATCCTAATATTAATTCATGAATTAATTTGACAAATAATCAGATAGTGAGGGGAATAAAATATTGTTTTCGAGGTGGACATGTTGGTGTAAATCGTTTTCAAATGCCTCTAGTTCTTGAAATGCAACACGATAGGTATTACAAGCCCAGTCTGGAGGGGTAAAGTTATTGGATAATGATCGAATTTCAGCCATTAGATTACCAGCTGCGGTGTGTTCATCCTCAAGTTCCATGATCATGGGGATTAATTTTGCCGGTTCATTATTTGGGTTGGTAACCAGTTTTTTTATGGCCGGGAACACACGATTTTCTTCATCAGCCATATGTTCATTCATTTCGATTGAAAGTTCAATAAATTTTTGATAGATGGACACCAGTTCGGGTTGAGTTTCCCCATGACGAAATGCAACTTTTTCGGTAAACATACCAATTCGTGGAATCGCTTCTTTTACATATCGATGATGCATTTGCTCAATATAACTTATAAGCAATTCAGCTGGCCATGTACTATAATCGATGTTATTATTTGACTTTTCAGCTGTGATGGAATTGATTTCTTTTATGATTTCATTTGGATCGAGCCCATGTGATTCGCAAACGGAATTAACGGGTTTTTTCCCGCCACAACAGAAGTCAAGTCCATGTTTTTTAAATACACCGGCGGCTCTGTAATCCTGACTAACAATTTCGGCAACGGTTTGTTCTGGGGTAAACATAATTTTCTAAAATTTGTGATGATTATTATAAAATGGATAAAAGACTATTTTATCCTAAATATAGGTTAACGAGTTATGAATAGCAACCAAAATATGGAATTACATTCCCATCTACCCATTCACACACATCGATAAGGAGCGTGTGTTCCGCACTTCTTTTTTGTCTATCATTCGCCTTCACGCCTTCACGCCTTCACGCCTTCACGCCTTCACGCCTTAGCGCTCACTTCGTTCACGATGTGCGGCACTAGACTGCGCACTTTGTGCTTGTGTACTGCCTCCCATTCTCCTTCCCCCCTTCACGCCTTCGCTTGGCTGCGCCTGCACGATGTCCGTCAAAAGACTGCGCATCTACCGATGCTTGTGTTTTTCCTCCCATTCCCCTCTTCCCCTTTATACTTCTTCCCTTTATATTAAAAGACAACCCAAGTCTAAAGTCATCTCATTATGAAACGAACCATCTTACTCGTCACCGGACTCCTCATTTTTAATTCTACACTCATGGCACAATTTGATCGGGTGAATGAACGATTTACCACACGTTCGGAAGTCATTGCAAAAAACGGAATGGTTGCAACGAGCCATCCTTTAGCCGCTCAAATCGGACTGGATATTCTCAAAAAGGGTGGAAATGCCTTTGACGCTGCGATTGCGACAAACGCCGCGATGGGACTGATGGAGCCCACTGGAAATGGTATTGGAGGTGACCTTTTCGCGATTATGTGGCATGCAGAAACTCAAAAACTGTACACGATAAATGCTAGCGGACGCTCGGCAAAAGGACTTTCATTCGAACAACTTCAAAGAGAGCTGGAAGCTCAGGGCGCTACCGGAATTCCTCCCCGAAGTTTACTAGCTGTATCGGTCCCCGGTGCGGTTGATGGTTGGTTCGAAATTCATGACCGCTTTGGATCCATGCCAATGAATGAAATCCTGGCTCCCACAATTTCCTACGCCGAAAGTGGATTTCCTGTTCCGGAAGTCATCGCTGCATTGTGGAGAGGTGGTGCTCGGGCACTTCGTGATCAGCCGGGTGCATTTAGAGAGACATTTACAATTGATGGAAGAGGTCCCGAAAAGGGCGAAATCATGCGAAATCCAGATCTTGGCAACACGCTGAAATTAATAGGTGAACAAGGACGTGACGTCTTTTATCGTGGTGAACTTACCCAAAAAATGGATGCATTTATGCGCGAAAACGGCGGATACCTTCGCTACGAAGATTTCGACACTCATAAATCCGAATGGTTCGATGCGCTAACTACAAACTATCGAGGTTATGACGTCCACCAAGTTGGACAAAACAATCAGGGAACTGCAGTTCTCCAGATGTTGAACATCCTCGAAAATTATGACCTCGCCTCACTCGGATTCAACTCACCCGAGACCTTGCATTTGCTCATTGAATCCAAAAAACTTGCCTTCGAAGATCGTGCAAAACATTATTCAGATCCGGATTTCAATCAACTGCCCCATGATCAACTAATCAGTAAAGAATACGCCGCAAAAAGAGCATCCCTAATTACTGATACTGCTTTGGAACGCATTACGAGTGGCGTTGAAGCACTTAAAGAAGGTGGAACAATTTTCTTGACGACCGCTGATGCACAGGGCAACATGGTCTCGTTGATTCAAAGTAATTTTCGGGGAATGGGCACCGGATTTGTGGTCCCCGGACTCGGATTTAGTTTTCATAATCGTGGTGAATTGTTTTCGATGGATCCCGAACATCCTAATGTTTTCGAACCAGGAAAACGTCCATTTCATACCATAATTCCTGGATTTGTCACGAAGGATGGTCAGCCGGTGTTCGCATTTGGGGTCATGGGTGGAGAATTTCAGCCTATGGGACACGTCCAGATCCTGACCAACATCATCGATTTTGGAATGAACGTTCAGGAAGCGGGGGATGCGATCCGCTGGTTGCATACAAATTCAACTGAACCAACGGACTCATTTCGGCAATATCTCACAGACGGCGGACTAGTCCAATTCGAAACCGGAATTGATCCGGCGATTGTAGAAGCACTCCGAGCTAAAGGGCATAATGTGCAAGTCGGTGGGGGATTCTACGGAAAATATCAGGGGATCTGGTGGGATGCGGCCAAAGGTGTCTATTATGGAGGATCAGAACCACGCGCCGACGGTCAGGCATTGGGATATTAATCCCGAAAAGCAAAACGCCGAAGCAGATCAATGCTCCGGCGCTTATGAATGAACCACTCCAGTTCACTTCGTCAATAGATTAGTCAAATATGAGAGAGAGAGAGAGCAATTTGGGGAACATAAATCAGTAATAAACACCTGGAGGGTATGTGTTGTTTGGTGTAGAATCTTAGTTGTAATCGATACTTACGATGTAGTCACCTTGGTATTTTGCAAGAGCCATTTCAGATTTACTTTGAAGAAGACCTTCAATCCAAACTGATGTTTGTCCTCTAAATTTGCCTTCCTGAGCTTCAATTAAAAATCGTCCATTGGATTCTGATGCACTACCAAGATCTTGGTTTCCAACTTTAACAGTTGGTGTAAAAAATATGCTGTTACCTGAATCATCTACTTTCATTTCAGGTGCTTTGAAAGAGATGCCAATCTCTGTATTAACAATACCAGCAATCGAAAATCCGGCAGCCTGATTCATTTCTGATTTATATCCGGACTCAGTAACATCTGCAGCTGAAAAAACCAGATCAGAAATTGATTTTAAAGATGTTGATTCTATGACGGTTGCTTTGATCGTCATTGAAGCTGATGAAGTTTTTTGTGCCATTACATCTTGAGACAGTGTCGAGAAGACTGCTAGTGTTGCCATGATTGCGATGTATTTAAGAGTGGTTTTCATTTTTTTGACGTTCGAGTGGGAGTCTGTGTTTTTTTATTCTCTGACTCTGATGTAAACATAAGAGAATTTTAATACTAAGTCAACATATTTATTAAGATTTATTAATACAAAAAGAAAGAATACACTCTCGGTACGACCAGGTATTTAACCAATAAAACAGCTTAAGTGTAATAAA
>DLXM01000134.1 GCA_003448835.1 Bacteroidota bacterium
GATGTCTGTTTTTGGCGCCTCAGCAAGTCGGAGATGCCTTTAGTGGGGAGGAGAATAATATTTTTGACGCCTCAGAAAGTCGGAGGTGCTGTAAAGCACCGTAGAGTTTCGTAGTGGCAAAAATATACATTCCCCTCCCAAAAGATAAAGGTATCGGAGAGTTGCGTAGTGACAAAAACAGACACACCCGAGCCCTTATTTTACCAGAAGAACCTTCTGCACCCCCACATTCCCCAAACTCTCAACAACCACCAAATAAACCCCACTCGACAACCCAATAGCATCAAACTGTAAACCATGCTCACCAGGACCATACATCGCATCCCCAATAACACCAACCTGACGCCCCAACATATCCATCACCCGTACTTTAACATGACCCTCATCCGGCATCGCCCAACGGATACTCGTCGACGGATTAAACGGATTCGGATACGCAGGTAACATTCTGAACTCCGTCGGAATCATCGGCTCAAATTCATCTATTTTTGTCAAATTCGTCAAAACAACCTCCTGATCTTTATAAACTATACCAGTTTCATCAACAATGGACACATCCGAAAGCCTTAAATTACCCGAAAGTGCCGGAATATCCCCCCGAACCTCTACTACCAATTCAAACAAATCCTGAGTGACCTGATTCTTTGAAGCATCCCTCGGCACACGCTCAACCCAGGCAAATGCACGACCATCATCCAAACCCATCGTCCAGCTTAACATCGTTGCCCGGCGTTCAGCCTCTAAATCCGGACTAAAAACCTCATCAAACATTGGTTCTAGTCTCATATCATAATCAGAAGGATCCATTCCATCCATATGCAAAGATCCGGACACTCCTTTAATAATCGAAGCATCCTCTAATGATACCCGATACCGAATTTCTCTCGTTGTCGTGGCCGACAAATCAAAATCATGAACCAAGGTCATCTCCGGAATTGAACGGTCCAGAACATAAGATCTACCGTAAAACATCCCGATTGGTTGCAAATCATGGTGATTTACATAACCATCCCCATTCGTATCTGCATAGGTGGCATTCACCGGAACCCACTCTTGTTTTGCACGCAAATTCCAGCTCAGATTCGTGTTTTTTGCTTTCGGACCGGCGCTCATCCAATGGATACCAAGTGGCAATACATCCGTGTGGTCGATAAGTCCGTCGTTGTTCGTATCACCGGGACGATAAACCAACAAACTATCATTAAATGCCCAACCCTGAACCACAATATCTGAAATCATATTTGTCCCGGCATTACTGATTGTATCCTCACCGGCTACAGTGACGTGCGAATCCATCACCCATCTCAATTGAATACTTGGTTGATTATCAAAGGTACCATCCAGCTGTAAATCATAGAATGATCCGCTGGTTTTTGAATTAGTTACCACGATAGCTGAATTCGGAATTTGGATCCAGTTCTCACCATCTAAACTATAATCTACTCTAAAATCCCGTGGACCCGTATTCGACCCCCACTGTTGCCAGAAAAGCTCAAGATTTTCGAATCCGGCACTCGAAAATTCAGTAGTCCAGTACTTGCTCCCATCTTCTGCACCAAACCAACTTGTTGATCGCAACGCTTGTAACGGATAATCATTATTAGCGTAAGTATATGATCCGCCAAAAAGATCAAAGTATTTATCCCGATTGATTTGAATCGACCGGGAAGGAGAATTATTCGAATATTCGAAACCGTAGCGGACCAAATCATGAGCTACAATATCAATATTCATATCCGGATCCACGGGATCATCTCCACCGGAACCCCCATCATCACCTCCTGATCCACCATCCCCGTCCCCATCATCACCACCACCATCACCGTCGCCACCATCTCCCCCACCACCTGAGTACTCCGGATCACCCACGATTTGAATCGTAACCGGATCCGGATCGGTGTATAACATCACACTCCCAGTCACATCAGCGGCATAAACATTTTCAAATCGTATCGTAGTTGATAAATCGACGGGAGTTGGATGAATATTAAAATCAACTTTGAAATAAGACAACGCCTCAGGAACAGCCGTTGTATCGGTCAAGGTTACCGACACCGCTATACGATTTTCTCCAATCCGATCCCCCACCAGAATCGCTCCCGTTAAATTTGGTGCCACAACTAATGTATCGTACTCGAGCACATCCGGATCAAACAACACATCCACCGAGAAAAAGTAGGAATCAACAGAATCGGAATCCATTATTGCCACTTTAACCAACTCATCAATATCAAATATCAAATCAGGACCGGCGACCAATAAATAAAGTGTCGAGTCGGGTTCCTCCTGACCAAAAGCATCCACAAACGAGCTGGCAACCGAAACTAAAATCAAAATAAATAGTATAACATATCTCATCACAACCTCCTGTAAATTATATTTCTTGTGTATAACTATAGGAGGCGATTTCACCACATTCCTTGCACTTTTCTACACAGGTTCCACACACATTTATGAAAACTCTCATAAATCTTCAAAGCGAAGTTTCCCGAAAAAACATAACTTACCCCGGATTACACCATTTCGATTTATACGCATTCAGGAAATTATGCTAAGAAACTTAGCGCCATGAGGACCTAACGCGAAGTAAATCCAATGTTAATGATCTTAATGTGTTGATCTAATTTAATTTAGAAAAGTTGCCGATTATACAGCACCACTTTGGTGCCGGGTTGAAATTTTCACCATCACAGACCATGCCGAACGAGCAAAAACAAAAAATATGGCTTTCGCCACCTCACATGAGTGGGAAAGAGTCAGATTTTATTCAGGAAGCCTTCGATACGAATTGGATCGCGCCGTTGGGTCCACACGTAAACCATTTCGAACAAGAACTGGCCACGTACTGTGGGACCAAGGGGGCTGTTGTACTGAGTTCCGGCACTGCCGCCATCCACCTGGCACTCATAACACTGGATGTCCAGCCTTGCGACCTGGTCATTTGCCAGTCATTTACATTCTCAGCTACCGCAAATCCCATCAAATACCTGGGAGCGGAACCCGTTTTCGTCGATTCTGAGTCCAAAACCTGGAATATGTGTCCCGATTCACTCGAATTAGCGATAAAAACACTTCCAAAAAAACCAAAAGCCATCATTCCGGTCCATTTATATGGGATGCCTGCGGACATGACCCGAATCAACAAAATCGCAGCACATTATGAAATCCCTGTGCTGGAGGATGCTGCTGAAGCGCTTGGATCTACCCATAATGGATTTCGTTGTGGGTCACTCGGAAAGTTTGGCGTGCTCAGCTTTAACGGAAATAAAATCATCACAACATCAGGTGGCGGTGCATTACTCTCAGACGACCTCGACGCGCTCCAACATGTTCGCTTTCTGGCAACTCAGGCACGCGACAAGGCACCCCACTACCAGCACAGCCACGTCGGATACAATTATCGCATGAGTAACGTACTTGCCGGCCTCGGACGCGCACAGCTCGAAATTCTACCTGAACGTATTAAATCACGACGACAAAACTACGAATATTACCTGGAGACACTAGGCACACAATCCGGAATCAGTTTTATGACCGAACCCGACGGATATTTTTCGAACAGATGGTTGACCACCATTCTCATTGATCCTGAAAAAACCGGTGGCATCACAACGAATCATATTCGTGAAACCCTCGAGGCCGATAACATCGAAAGTCGTCCACTTTGGAAACCCATGCATGTCCAGCCGATATTTGAAGGGACTAAATTTTTCGGAAATCAAGTCTCAGAATCGCTATTCGAGCAGGGACTTTGTCTGCCATCCGGAAGCAGCCTAACATCAGACGAACTCTCCCGAATCACCGACATTATCATAGACACCCTCAACAAAAACTGACCTGAACAACACCAAACATGCTGTTCAATTCCATCGATTTTGCTGTTTTTCTTCCCATTGTATTCATTTTGTACTGGTTTGTCTTCCAAAAACGGCTAAACCTGCAAAACTTGTTTATTCTGGTAGTAAGTTATGTTTTTTATGGATGGTGGGACTGGCGATTTCTTTCCCTGATCCTGTTCAGTACCGTTGTTGATTATGTTATCGGACTCAAACTCCACCAAAGCAGCAGTGAGTCGCACCGAAAAACTTTGTTGTGGATCAGCATCCTAATCAACATCGGTTTCCTCGGTTTCTTTAAATACTTTAATTTTTTTCAGGACAATTTCATAGCGGCGTTTTCCTTATTCGGCCATGAAATCAACGGGAACTCGCTCAACATCATCCTGCCCGTGGGAATCAGTTTCTACACATTCCAGACCCTGAGTTACACCATTGATATCTACAAACGAAAACTCGAACCAACCCGAGATTTCATAGCATTCNNAGTTTTTTTCCCCAGCTGGTAGCAGGACCCATCGAACGGGCGTCTCATTTATTATCCCAGTTTTATGTCCGACGTCACTTCGATTATAATCGAGCAACGGACGGCCTTCGGCAGATCCTGTGGGGACTCTTCAAAAAAGTGGTCATTGCCGATAACTGCGCAGAATATGCCAACATGATCTTCAACAACTCCAATCAATACGGTGGCAGCACCCTGGTTCTGGGTGCTATTTTGTTCAGCTTTCAGATATACGGAGATTTCAGTGGGTATTCTGACATCGCCATTGGTACCTCCAGATTATTTGGATTCGACATCATGCGTAACTTTGCGTTTCCGTACTTCTCACGCGATATCGCTGAATTCTGGCGCAGATGGCATATTTCGTTATCCACCTGGTTCCGCGATTACGTGTACATTCCGCTGGGAGGTAGCCGCGGATCTACCTACCTGAAAATCCGGAACACCTTCATCATCTTTGTAGTAAGTGGATTCTGGCACGGTGCCAACTGGACGTTTGTGGCCTGGGGAGCATTGAATGCGCTGTACTTTTTACCGTTGTTATTGACACAATCGAATCGACAGAATCTGGAAATCGTAGCCAAAGGCGACTGGTTGCCCGGAGTCAAAGAATTCTTTCAGATGGGCACGACCTTTGCGCTTACCGTATTGGCTTGGATCTTCTTTCGTGCTGAAAATATCACCCATGCCTTTGCATACCTGGGGGAAATATTCTCACTCACCATATTCACCATCCCCGAAGTTAAACCCTATTATGTTGTTTATTTGGTGATTTTCTTCATCATAATTGAATGGATGGGTCGAGAACACCAGTACGCATTAGAAAAGTTACCCGAATCCATCAGTAAACCCTTGCGATATGGATTTTATTATCTACTTATCGCACTTATTTTCATGTATGGAGCCAAAGAACAAGAATTCATATACTTCCAGTTCTAATGCACAACATAATCCCCATACTTATGAACCCCTCTTCCCCCCTTCACTTCTTAGCGCTCACTTCATTCGCTACGCTTATGATCTCTGTCGGTAGACTGCGTGGCTCACGCCACTTGTGTACCTCCTCCGATTCGTTCACGATGTTCACTCCACGTCGTTCCATGATGTACGTCCAAAGACTGCGTGCTTTGCAAGCACTTGTGTTTGGTCTCCCATTCGGCACTAGACTGCGCACTTTGTGCTTGTGTACTGCCTCTCATTCTCCTTCTCTCCTTCTCTCCTTCACTTTTTCTCT
>DLXM01000229.1 GCA_003448835.1 Bacteroidota bacterium
TGAAATCAAACATGAAACTCCATCCCCAAGAGGTAGAAGATGAGAATTACCGTATTAACTTTATTGATTGGTCTATGTACCTCATTTGCGTTTGCTCAACAGACAGGATCTGTGCATGTCAAAAATGCTACAGTAATTACAGTGACCGGAGAGATTCTTGAGAATACTGATCTCCTGGTTCGAAATGGTAAAATTACAGGCATGGGACAAAACCTGTCGACTCCATCTGGGGTTTCATCGGTTGATGCTACTGGTAAGTTTGTATTACCGGGAATAATTGACGCACACTCACACTTAGGTATTGCACGGGGAATTAATGAGGCATCGAACCCTGTGACAGCGGAAGTCTCAATGCGTGATGTGATCGATCCAAATGATGTGGGAATTTATCGTGCATTAGCCGGTGGTGTAACTGCTATGCATGTGCTGCATGGCTCAGCTAACGTAATTGGTGGACAAGGTGCTACGGTCAAGATGACCTATGGTGGAGATGCCAACGAAATGTTGGTTGAAGATGCTCCCCGGACTATAAAATTTGCGCTGGGTGAGAATCCAACGCGAGTACACGGACAAGGAATAGGTATTCAACCCAGAACAAGAATGGGAGTTGAGCAGGTAATCCGTGAGCATTTTGATGAAGCGATTGAATATCGTAAAAAACGAAATGCATATCTCGAGGCACAAGGACAGTTTGAGAGAAATCCTCGTAGATCAGTGGCTCCACAGCCGGTAGCTAAGAACTTACGAATGGAAGTTCTTGCTGATATTGTAGATGGTGATATTCGGGTGCATTGTCATTCGTATAGAGCAGATGAGATTTTGATGTTGATGCGTGTATTCAATGATTATGGAATCAAAAATTATACATTTCAGCATGCTAATGAAGCATTTAAAGTTGCACCAGAATTAGCTAAAAACGGTGCACACACATCGATTTTTGCTGATTGGTGGGCTTATAAATTCGAAGTTTACTATTCCACATCTTACAATGCCGCAATATTGAATCATTACGGTGTAATTAACAGTATCAATTCTGATAGTGATGAATTAATTCGCCATTTAAATCATGAAGCTGCAAAAGCAGTTCGTTATGGTGGTGTTAGTGAGGGTGATGCATTAAAAATGATTACGATTAATCCAGCTATTCAATTGGGGATGGAGAATCGAATTGGGAGTATCGAGGTAGGTAAAGATGCTGATTTTGCTATATGGAGCGGACATCCATTAAGTATCTATTCTATGGCAGAAAAGACATTTGTAAACGGAGTCCTTCGATTTGATCGTGATAATGATCCCGATGATATGAGAATCAATCAAAGTGCAACACAAGATTATGACATGTTTGTGGATATGTCTGGTAGAGAAGTTGATGCTTGTATGCAGGATGTCTTCGAATTTTTCGATAGCGCCAATGCTCAACAAAATCACAGTCACAGATAATCATTTAACCTGGTTTATTATGAAAAATAATTTAAAATATTTCTTATCTGGACTGATGTTACTCATTGTAGTCGTTCAGGTTAATGCTCAGATTCCTGAAAAGGCTACTTTTGGTAAATATGCCCTGTTCGGAGGTACAATCCATACAGTTTCTGATGGTGTAATTGAAAATGGGATACTTCTAATAGATGGTAATATCATAAGTTTTGTTGGAAGTAATGTTCGAATTACAAATGATTATACATCGATTGATATTACCGGGAAGCATGTATATCCTGGTTTGATCGACGCTGGAAGTAGTCTTGGTTTGGTAGAAATCAGTGCTGTTCCGGTTACAGTTGATAATGCTGAAATCGGAAGTATGAATCCACATATGCGTGCTTTCACGGCGATTAATCCAAATTCAGTTGCGATTCCAGTAACGCGTGTAGAAGGTGTTACTACGGTTATTTCAAATCCGGCATCGGGTGTCATCTCCGGAAAATCAACCATGATCAATTTGTATGGATATTCACCGGATTCTATGGCTGTTGTTCAGGATGTTGGTTTATTTGTGAATTGGCCAACTGTCAGTCGCAGGGGAGGTTGGGATTCCAGAACTGATGAGGAAATCCAAAAACAGTACGATGAACAAATTAAATCACTAGATGATTTTATTGCAGATGCATTGTTTTATCATAAAGTGAAAGAGGAGTATAGCACTTCACCAAATGGTAAGAAAACTCCCACTAAGAATTCTTCTCTCGAGGCAATGGGCGATATTGTTGATGGTAAACTTCCATTGATTATATCAGTAGATCGGGAATCAGATATCTTAAAAGCTATTGAGTGGACAAAAAAGAATCCATCATTGAAAGTTATTTTCAGTTCAGTAGCTGAAGGTTGGAGAGTGGCTGATGAAATCGCTGCAGCTGGAATTCCTTGTCTTGTTGGTCCTTTACTTAGATTACCAACACGAGATCATGATAACTATCAAAGAGCATATCAAAATGCTGCTCTTTTGCATGATGCGGGTGTGAAAATCGCAATACGTACGGGCGATACTGAAAATGTCCGCAATTTGCCATTTAATGCCGGATATGCAGCTACTTACGGACTCGGCAAAGATGAAGCCTTAAAAGCGATAACTTTATATCCGGCTCAAATTTTTGGTGTTGATGATAAAATTGGATCACTTAGAGAAGGATTATTGGCAAATGTTGTAGTGACCAATGGCGATATTCTTGAGACGATGACAAAAGTTGAACATGTTTTTATCAACGGACACAAAATCCCAATGAACAGTCGTCACATTCAATTATTTGATGAATTTCTGAATCGTGATGTACGATAACTTATAAACGAAGAGTGTGCATTAAATGAAGATTTCTCATTTAGTGCACATGATTTGGATTATGACAGACGTGGGTGTGTTTGTTGTTTTTATATACTGTCAAAGCTAAAATCACAACCCCAATTATTAGCAAAATGGTTCGAAAAATGAAAGTTGTTCCATTTACAGAATTATTATAAAGTTCTGAAAAGTTACTGATATGGACATGCTCGATGGCAAATTGACTTGTCAATATTATTGTCAATCCGAGTAAAAAGAAAATCAACAACTTAATATTCTTATGTTTTATCCATGTTGGGTAAAACGCATATAAACTTACCGGAATGACCGAAAGAATGAGGATTAATTCGAGGGTGTCATTGAAAAATGTTGAAAATGCTGGAATCAGAATAATTATAACCGGCATCATGAGGCAATGAATCAAACAAAGAGAAGAAAATAAATAACTCAGATTTTGAGCGGTTTTTTTTCCGGGAATACCAGAGTAAGAAGTTGACATAATTTTATTGGCAAGCCGGACATATTCCATGTAGTCTTATTTCCTGTTCAAGCACTTTAAATCCCTCTTTTATACTGGCAATACCAGATTGAGTGTGTTGTGAAACAGGAAAACAGAAGATTTTTTCACATGAATTACAGATAAAATGTGCATGATCATGTTCAGAAACCGGAATTTTATTGCTTTTAAGCATGATTGCATAAAGCCAATTTCGATCTTCCGTTGCAACTTTGTGAATGAGTCCTTTTTCGTTGAAAGTATTTAGTGTTCTATATAAAGTAACTTTATCCACACTTTCGTCACCAATTTTATCGGTAATATCAGCATGAGATAATGCAACATCTGAATGAACTAATACATTCAAAACAGTTGTCCGAATCGGAGTAACCTTTAAATTGAATTCTTTTAGAATATCAGAAATTTCAGATTGTAGCATTACTTAAAATACACTATTTGCAACTTAGTTGCAATGGAGATTAATTTCTTCATATCAACGAAACCTTGAATCATATAGTTCAGGATTCAATAAATCAAAGATAATAGAAATAAATGATAATTTTCTGCGCATGAAAGCATAATTGTCACGATATTTAATACAATTATTAAGAGAATAAGATCAAGTGAAAAAAATAGTTAGAATTGCATCGGGTCAAGGTTTCTGGGGTGATTTGCCCATAGCGCCTATTCAACAAGTTAAGAAAGGTAACATAGATTACCTGATGATGGATTACCTTGCTGAGGTAACAATGTCTATCATGCAAAAGCAAAAATTACGTAATCCAAATTTTGGGTATGCACGTGATTTTGTAGATGTTATTAAAGCAATTCTTCCAGAAGTATCATCCGGAAAAGTAAAAGTAATGAGTAATGCAGGTGGAGTGAATCCGCTTGAGTGTGCCAAAGTTATTTCGCAATTAGCCCATGAAGCCGGATATAAGGTCAAAATTGCAGTGGTACATGGTGATGATATTTTAGATCAAATTGATCATCTCACTCCATCAAATCTACTTGATAACATGGAAACGGGTGATGGTTTGCAATCTGTCAGGGATAAATTATTGAGTGCCAATATCTATTTTGGAGCAGCTCCAATGGTAGAAGCTTTAAAAAGAGGGGCACAAATTGTAATTACAGGTAGAGTCACTGACACTGGATTATGCCTTGCGCCCTTAGTACATGAATTTGGATGGGATTTTGAAAATTACGATTTAATGGCTGCGGGTACAGTAGCCGGACATATTTTGGAATGCGGTGCGCAAAGTTCAGGTGGCAATTATACTGATTGGAAAAGAGTAGCTGATTTCACTCAAATTGGATTTCCAATTGTAGAGGCTCAATCCGATGGTAGTTTTGTAGTTACGAAACACGAAGGAACCGGTGGATTTGTCCACAGCTCAACAGTTAAAGAGCAGCTTTTATATGAAATCGGTGATCCTAAAAATTATATAACACCAGATTGTATTGCGGATTTTACAAGTATCAAAGTATCTGATATTGGACAAAATCGAGTGCATGTAACAGGTATCAAAGGACAACCTGCCACACCATTTTATAAAGTTAGTGCGAGCTACAATGATGGATTCAAGTTAACCAGTTCATTGACTTATTGCTGGCCTGACGCCCTTGAAAAGGCACAAGTTGGATTTGAAATATTAAAAGCCAGAGCAAAAAATCTGGGATTGAGCATTGATGAATTTCATGCAGATTACGTTGGTTATTCAGGTTGTAGTGAAAATCCGATTCAGTTGAATCAAACAACGCAAGAATTAGACGAAATCCAATTACGATTCAGTGCCATATCAAATAAAAAAGAAGATTTAGACCGTTTAGGGATGGAAATTGCACCGTTAATTTTAACGGGTCCGGGTGGTGTTACTGGATTTGCCGGAGGTAGACCTAAAGCAAGCGAAATAGTAGCCTATTGGCCGGCACTGATTAAAAAAGAAGCCGTAAATCCTATTATTGAAGTAATGGATTAACAAGTCTGGAAAAAGCAAAAAGATTCGTTGGGGTTTTAGAAATCCTCAAAAATTATGTGGGAATTACGAAAACTAAATAAATACTTTCGAAAATATAGAAAGACGATGATTCTTGGAGTCATCTATCTAACTATATCCAATGTCTTTTTGGTATGGATCCCTGTGTTAATCCGCCAGACACTAGATGATATCGAAATGATACAGGAA
>DLXM01000279.1 GCA_003448835.1 Bacteroidota bacterium
TGTTCCTGTTCCGGATAAACGGATGGACAAATTAACTGAAATTGTTAAACCGCAACGCACTCAACCGGCTTCGATTGAATTTGTTGATATCGCCGGACTTGTAAAAGGTGCATCCGAAGGTAAAGGTAAAGGGAATGCGTTTTTATCACACATTCGCGAAGTTGATATTATTGTCCATGTAGTTCGTTGTTTTGTGGATGATGATGTTATCCATGTGGAAGGTGGAATTGATCCAATTCGTGATATGCAGATCATTGATTCGGAGTTGTTGTACAAGGATCTTGAAAGTATTGAAAAACGAGTGGACAAGATCAAAAAGCAGGCTAAAGCAGGCGATAAACAATTTGTACTGCAGTTAGATGCTATTGAACGCCTACGCGAGCATGTTGAGAATGGCAATCCCGTTCGGGCATTTCAGGCAACTGAGGTGGATCGTGAGGGATACAAAGATTTGTTTTTGTTGACTGAAAAACCTGTGCTCTACGTTACTAATGTCTCTGAAGATGATTTGCCAAATGCCGAAGGAAATCAATATGTAGCAAAAGTTCGGGAAGTAGCAGTCTCACAAGGATCGGAAGTGGTTGTTGTTTGTGCTAAAATTGAAGCCGAGATTGCTGAATTGGATGCAGACGAGAAAAAAATGTTTCTGGAAGAATTGAATCTGGAAAGTGCTGGACTGGATTTATTGATTCAGGCTGCTTATCGGGAACTCGGATTAATCACTTATTTTACTGCGGGGGAGAAAGAAGTCCGCGCCTGGACTATCACCAAAGGTTTTAAAGCTCCACAAGCTGCAGGTGTAATTCACTCTGATTTTGAACGTGGATTTATCCGGGCTGAAACTATCAAATATGATGATTTTGTGCACTACGGATCAGAAGCCGCTGCTAAGGAAGCCGGAAAAATGAGATCCGAGGGTAAAGAATACGTGGTTCATGATGGTGACATCATGCACTTCAGGTTTAATGTTTAGGGAGAGAAAAAGGGAAGGGGGAAAGGAGACTAATTCCGGTTTTTTCGAACTGTGATATTAGATGGATCTATATCATCAAAAACAACCCAGGCATCAGGAAACTTTCGCTTTAAAACCCGGCTGAATTCGATCGCATTAGCACGACTTTTGAAATCTCCAACATGCAATTTGTAATACGGCTGTCGGAAAAGGATGTAAGCGTTTGCTTCATAATCATCAACCTCTACATTCATCCAATTGTTGAACTCAATTCTCACGAGTTCAGCTTCATTTACATCTTGTGTGGATATGATTTGAACCCGGAATCCGGAGTTTGGATTACTTGCAGTTTGAGTTCTTTGAATCTGAAATACCTCTGGTATCGAATTTTCGATCGAAAAAAAAGCTAATTCAGGTTTAATTACGTAGTCACTCAATTTAATTCCGGCTGTTTCATTTGCTAAATCTGTGCCATTTTCAGAAATAACTGTTTCTGGTGACATTTCTTTAGTGCTACTACATGATACAATGAACAATACAGCAACTATTCCCACAATCAGTCGAAATGGGTTTAATGTCTTTGAAGCGTATTCTTTAGTATTCATTACAATTTATCAAACTCCAATTGGGTGCCAGGTCGTTTTTATTTCCATAAAATCTAACATTTTATATGGACTTCCAACTTCAACGTTTTTTTTGTCCGCTGTATTGTAGAAGTGAACGCGACGGACATTTAATGCTGCATTTAATTGTATTGTTTTTTTCGATTCAGCATTGTTTCTGTGGTACGCCATTGCATTTACATCCATGTGATTTGAAAAAGGATCAAGTAGTTCCGATTCAGTTCCGGTTAGTAAGTTCACAACTCCACCCGGTAAATCGGATGTTCCAAGTACTTCAGCGAATGTGAGGCCTGATAAAGGATTCTTCTCTGAGAGTAACACTATACAAGTATTACCTGCTGCTATTACAGGTGCTATTGCATTGATAAGGCCAACCAAAGCGTTTGATTCGGGTGCAATTATGCTCACAACACCAGTAGGTTCCGGTACAGAAAAATTGAAATGACTTGATGCAACCGGGTTAATGGTTCCAAAAACCTGAGTAATTTTATCACACCAACCTGCATAATACACTAATCTGTCAACCGCTTGTTCTACTTGAAGTTGCGCTTGCTTATTTGAGATTCCCTCTAGTGACATTTCTTCAATAAACTGGGCACTTCGACCTTCCATCATTTCGGCCATTCGGTACAAAATTTGAGACCTGTTGTAAGCTGAACGATTGGCCCATCCCAACTGTGCACCACGTGCAGTAACTACGGCATTTCTGAAATCTTTTTTACTCGATAAACACACGTTTGCGATTTGTTTTCCGGATTTATCTGTCAATGGATAGTATCGCCCGGATTCTGATCGCTCGTATTTTCCACCGATATAGATTTTATATGTTTTTAATACCTGAAGTCGATTTTGCATAGTATTCGATTTAAACTATTTGAATGTCAATAGATTCGTTTTGATCAATCCAGATTTAAATATGGCATCAGTCCATGGAGACCACCTTCACGACCGATTCCACTTTCTTTGTATCCACCAAATGGTGAGGTAGGATCAAATTTATTGAAGGTATTTGCCCAGATTACACCGGCACGAATTCTGGTGGTCATATTAAATATTTTGGAACCTTTGTCTGTCCAAACTCCTCCAGATAGCCCATACGGAGTGTTATTGGCTTTCTCCAGTACTTCTTCTGGTGTTCTGAATGTTTGAATGGCCAATACCGGACCAAAAATCTCTTCCTGAACGATACGGTTGGACTGTGATACACCAGTAAACAGAGTGGGGCGGCAAAAATATCCATTTTGAGGGATGTTACATTCAGGCTGGTACATTTCTGCGCCTTCATTTAATCCAATCTGGATATACTCATTGATTTTATCGAATTGCATTCGGGAGTTTATAGCTCCGATATCAGTGTTTTTATCCAATGGATCACCGACGATGAGCGTTTCCATTCTCATTTTTAACTTCGCAATTACTTCATCAGCTACGCTTTCCTGAACAAACAAACGTGAACCTGCACAACATACATGTCCTTGATTAAAGAAAATTGCATTGACAATTCCTTCAACCGCCTGGTCGATTGCAGCGTCAGCAAAAATGATATTAGCTGCTTTTCCACCTAATTCAAGGGTATACTTTTTGTCGGTCCCGGCGATTGATTTCATGATTGATTTACCAACTAGCGTTGAACCTGTAAATGCAATTTTATTTACATCGGGATGACTAACTAAGGCAGCTCCGGTTTTTCCAGCACCGGTAATAATGTTTACAACTCCAGCAGGTAATCCGGCCTCCTGAATAATTTCAGCAAGTTTTAGTGCAGTTAATGGCGTTGTTTCAGCTGGTTTCAGTACTACTGTATTTCCAGTTGCCAAAGCCGGAGCAATTTTCCATGCAGCCATAAGCAAAGGAAAATTCCATGGTATAATTTGTCCAGCGACACCCACCGGACGTGCATTTTTTTCTGGGAATGCATATTGAAGTTTGTCAGCCCATCCCGCATAATAGAAGAAATGTGCTGCTGCCAGAGGCACATCCACATCACGCGATTCACGGATTGGTTTACCGCCATCCATCGACTCAATAACTGCAAATTCCCGGGCTCTTTCCTGAATTAATCGTGCGATACGGTACAGATATTTACCCCGTTCAGCAGGATTCAATTTAGACCATGGTCCAAATGCTTTTCGCGCGGCTTTAACAGCCAGATCGACATCTGAATCATTTGCTTCAGCAACTTCTGCAATAACTTTTTCATTGGCAGGATTAATCGTCTTGAAATAGTTACCTGATTGAGGTTTCACAAATCCTCCACCAATAAACAGATCATATTGCTTCTTTAAACGAATATGATCGGAGCTTTCGGGAGCAGGGTCGTAACCCCAAATCTTGTTGAAGTCGATTTTTATTCCATCTGAAATGGATGTTCCGTTGACTGTTGTAGTGTTTTTACTCATGATCAATCGTTTGAAAAGTAATCGCGGGACTGGTAGATCCCGGTATCTTGTTTAATTATCTGCATCAGCAAATCGTTGGCCAGTGTAGAAGCACCAAAACGGAATAAATCCGGTGTGAGCCAATCCGATCCTAGAGTTTCTTTGACCATTACCAGATATTGAAGTGCTGTTTTTGCATCGCGAATGCCTCCAGCTGGTTTCATGCCAATGTGTTTACCGGTTTTCAGGTAAAAATCACGAATAGCTTCAAGCATTACTAACGTTACGGGCTGTGTGGCGGCAGGTGAAACCTTACCGGTTGACGTTTTTATGAAATCCGCTCCTGCATACATAGCAATGTCACTGGCTTTTCGGACATTATCGAGGGTTTGTAATTCTCCTGTTTCCAGGATAACCTTCAAGTGAGCTGGCCCACATGCATCCTTAATGGTAGCAACTTCATCAAAAGTATAGGTGTAATTTCCTTTCAAAAATTCACCTCTGGAAATGACCATATCAATTTCGTCGGCACCTTCATCCACACAGTAACGGACTTCAGCTATTTTTTCCTGAATCGTAGAGTGTCCGCTAGGAAATGCGGTTGCTACACTCGCAACATTGATTTTGGTACCTGATAATGCTTTTTTGGCTGTCCGTACAAATGGGGGATAAACACATACAGCTGCAACAGCTGCAATATTTGATCCGCTTGAATGAGGTCTGGCGGCTTTCCGACATAACTGAATCACTTTATTTGGCGTATCCATTCCTTCT
>DLXM01000112.1 GCA_003448835.1 Bacteroidota bacterium
GGTACACTTTTACTGATAACTAACATTTCTAACGAAACCGTATAACCTGCTTTTGCTATTGCATTAACTACTTCGTCTTTGGTATCGTCAGACGCAACTGCAACGGTTAATTTACCCGCTTCCACTTTTTGAATTTGTAAGCCTACAATTTCTTTTATCGCATCGCGTACCCTCATTTGACAATGAGTACTCTGCATATTGGGAACGTTTAATTTTAATTCTTTCATTTTTTCTTCTTTCATTTTTTGTTTTTTAAAATTGTTATTGGACACTGCAAATTTCAGCACAATAATGATTTGCTTTATTGTGTTATTTATTGTTTGATTTATGAGATTTACTGTTTTACTTTTTTCATAATTCAAACGGGGACTATTAGTTATCAGGTTTAAACTGATAATGCCATTGCTGAAGCTGCAATCATTTGGTGACTATGAAACGTATATTAGATACAAAAGAACTGCTGAAATAGGGATATTTTAAAAATCAAGATGAAGTCCAAAAAATATTTTGTCTATTAGTGGCTACAGTAAGTTTAACTATTTTACCGCTATAACTACCCTGCTGTATAATAGTTCAACTATGCGGGTATCTGGGTAAATTCATTTATACGATGTATGCACATTGTTTGTGGATGTTTATAAAAATTACACTTTATCAAGAGACTTTCTTTTTTCTTCCTTGATTTGTTTAAAATGGCTTGGCGTAAGTCCAGTAACTTTTTTGAACTGGTTGCTTAAATATGCTACACTTGAGTATTTTAAACGGAAAGCAATTTCACTCAAAGACAATTCATCATATACCAATAACTCTTTTACCTTTTCTATTTTTTGAGAAATAAAATACTTTTCAATAGTAGTGCCTTCAACTTCAGAAAATAAGTGGGATAAATAATTATAATCGTGATGAAGTTTGCTACTTAACACATTTGACAGATTGGTTTTAGCGTCATTGTCCTGATTATGCACAAGGTCAATAATGATATTTTTTATCTTTTCAATAATCCGGCCTTTTTTATCATCAATCAATTCAAATCCTAAAGTCTGTAAATGATTGTTGATGATTGACTTTTCTTTTTCGTCAATTTCATTTTCAAGTTCAACTTCACCTAAAGTCAATTTTACAGAAGCGAACCCCAGTTTTTCCAATTCATTTTTCACCACTAAAATGCAGCGATTACATACCATATTTTTAATATATAATTTCATTTTTTACTATCTCTGTGGGTGTTGATGAAAATAAAAAATACAGTTGTTTCGCATTCATTAGATCACTAGTTACGATACAAATAACTGAACTTTAAATTAGCATTTCCTTTATTACAAAGCACGAAACCTCTGCTTGAGTAAAGGAGCTATTATGCCTTATTAAACTTTCTTCTATTCACCATGTGTCAAAATACATAGACCCAAGTATTTATAAACAATTATTTTCACACCACATATTTATCCCAAAGCCCATATGTTTCACTTATTTTTCCTTTTGAAAATGAAAGTGCCATTACAAAGAGTCCCGATATACTGGTACTTAACACAAACACTATATTGACATCTTCAATTAGCCAAGGCATAACGGCCAATATTAGGCCAATCAATACATTAAAGTAACGTAAGCTCCTTATTACCTCGGCCATAGCCATTACCGCAATTACAATTACAAGTGCCCCACCCAAATGATTTATATCAGAAAATGGAGTTTCTATTCCAATCCCGAAAACAGTTGGAGAGGCCATCAACCAAATCCCTAAGACTGTCGGGATTGTTAACATCCAGGGGAAGGACATTCCCCATATTGAAGATTTTAATACAGTCAAGGGCTTATCAATCAGTTCTGCCATTTCAGGTGACCGTTTATCATTTTCAGTGGACAGCGCTTCCCCACCTTTCCAAAACACTTTCCATAAGGAATCCCCTTTTTGTTTTCGTTGAAGCATATGTTGCCACATGGCAATAACTTCATCGATCTGCAAGGGTATCATGGGTAGCATAATAATGGCAGAAAACAGGCAAAGAAAGCACCAGGCACCTACAGTAAGCGGTTGGGAAATAACCAGGAATATACTAACCAAACCGAGTGGAATGACCAGGATGCCAAAAAAAGTAACCATCCAGGGCATCGTGCGCCAACGTGACGTACCTCCCATAAATCCCATTAGAAATTCCAGTGTGTAAGCCATTGTGCCCAAAGCTGCATCGGAAATCGGCCAACTATGTGACATATTGGAGTTCAGGACGTTTAAGGTACCTTCTCCGAAAAAAGGATCCCATGAAGTATCTATGTATCCCAATTGAAAAGCTCCCAAATAGCGAGAGGCTAGCCAACCTATAAATGCCAATCCAATCATGATGGATCGTTGTGGCCAACTAGAGGGGTTGTAACTCCAACCTGTTGGCATATTACCTCCCATTTTCATGAAAGATATCATATTTGGCATACCAGGAATAAGGATAGACAATGCTATAACTAAAACCCCAACCATGGTGCCGTTGTAATATGCCACAGCTGTTGGCGCCCAAAATAGAAAGGGAGCCATACTGATCCATATCCCTATAAAACAAATAATCCAAACACTGAAGGGTCGATTTGGTTTAAGAGAACGCCATCCAAAAAATATCAGCAATATTCCACTGATAAAATCGCTCCATCGCATTGCTGCTATGCGATCGGCAAGGGAAAGCCATACATCTCTTCCGCCACTGGGTTCGACCACATTTTTCCCGTAATCAAAAGTGAGTGGGGAAGCAATCATCCAAAGACCAAGCAATACGACTGTCCAATAAACCCAAAGCGTTTGCTTGTGGTGGTCATTCAACATTTTCATGCGATCCTCTGCACTCATTTTCATGGCACTCATGCTCATATCCTTGTGGTCATCACCATTTTTATGATCGTGACTCTCCATGTCCATCATTGGACGGGTGATTCCTCGTGTGCCCATACCTACCATTTTATGGCCGGACATTTCCTTTTTTGCGTCCTCCTTTTTTACTAGAATCATTCCGCATTTGGGGCATTTGCCTGGTTGATTACTTAACACCTCAGGATGCATGGAGCAAGTAAACTGAATCGATTTTGAAGACTGATCTTCTCCATGATGGGACATTGAGGAAGGGTCATTTTTTTTCATAATTAGATTGGATTTGGTTTAGTGAATCTACATCCTGATTATTAATTCAAATTATTCTCCTGATAAAATTTCTCTGGATCGACTTTTAAGTTTTCAACCATTTTAGGCAAAGTATCCCGCAGCCCGTGTTTAGGTTTCCATGCCAACAGTTTTTTTGCCTTTGAGCTGTCCATTTCGAAATGGTCATCGGCCAGATCTATCATCCAGGGTTTTATAAACGTTTTGCCAAAAAGATTTTGCATAAATGCCCCAACTTTGGCAAACCACTTTGGAATGGCGATAATGGACATTTTTTTACCGTGAATTTCTATGCTTATAATGTCCTGCAGCTCCTGATATGTAAGTGTTTCGTCATCCCCAATATTCAATATTACTTCCTGAGGAAGGTCTTTTCTAACATCAATTGCCAAAGCAATGGCATAAATCAGATCATCACGGTGAACATAAGTACTCCCATGGGCGGTGTTCGCAGGATACAGTCTTGCTGAAATTTGTTTTTTATAGATGCGCTGAACCTGATTGGTTATTGGGATTGAATTACCCTTTTCACTGTAAACCCCAGCTATGCGCATCATCACTACAGGAATTTTACCCCGTTTTTCATGCATTACTTTTTCAGTAGTAACTTTCGATTTAGGATAATCCCATTTGGGCTCCAAAGGCGATTCTTCCGTAATTAGTACACCGGGCGATGTAGGTTTGTACACCAACATGCTACTAGAGAAAATAAATTGTTGCACTTCAAAATCCTGCAAGTATTTTAGCAAACGCTCAGTACCTTTCACGGTCACTTTGTCGTACAGATCAGAGGGCTTTCCCAGAAAATCATAATAAGCGGCCAGATGTACGACCGCTGCTATTTTGTTACCGTAGGCATAGCGGATTCTATCAAAGGCGAATGACATTCTAGCATCACTTGTGAGGTCTACACAGACACATTCGGCTTCTACCGGAGGAAAAGGAGATCCATCTTGGTCAAATCCAACGACATGGTATTTTTCAGCAAGGGCATGAATTAAGGCAGAGCCTATCATTCCACTGCTTCCAGTTACTATTACCAAATCGGTTTTGTTGATCACATTCTTCGTTTTCTAAATCTTACAAAATATAGAATTATAAATATGACAAGAAGTGGTACGATCCACACACCCCATCCCATGCCCATTCCCCATTGCCAGGTGCTATCGTGCATAATATTAGTTGGTTTTACTAGTGGATGAATTCATTTCCATGACTTTGTTCCACATTTCAGGTTTTGCTTTCATCAATTGAATCATATCATTTAACATAATCGAATCTTGAGCCGCCATATTGACCATGTGATCCATCGTGATCCTCATTTTTGCAGGATCCCTCATCATCATACCCATCATATCGGGTCTTTCTGTCATTCGCTGACCCATCATTATCCGGCTACTGTCATTATCAATCATCGCATTTATCATCTCCGTTCTATATGAATGATGATCTACAAATGAGGTGATGATTTCGGAACGCTGCGAATCATTTTGTAGTACCTGTTCCACGGGTTGATTGGTTTCGCAGGCTGTAAACAGGAATATAGTCATGACTATAAGCATAGAAGTAATCAGTATTTTTTTCATTTTTTTAGGAGTAAATTTTTAATTGTAGTTGCAACGCCACCGAGCAACCTTTATTATTTTGTAATCATTAAGCACAGTTGTGTATTAAAACGGATCGTTTAGTTCGCTTACCCGAATGAGTTTCTTATTAACAAACTCCTGAATCCCTAACTCAGAAAGTTCTCGACCAAAACCTGAGCGTTTGGTTCCTCCAAAAGGAAGATCGGCTTGTGTCCAGGTTGGATGATTAATAAATACCATTCCAGTATCAATTTGATCTGCAATTCTTTTTCCTCGTTCGATGTCTTGAGTAAAAACTGATGCCCCCAAACCAAAATCTGAATCATTAGCCAAATCAATTGCAGCCTGTTCGTCTTTTACCACATAGAAAGATGCAACCGGGCCAAATAATTCTTCATGATAGGCCGCAATACCAGGTTTCAAATCAGTGAGAATGGTAGGATCCATAAAGGCACCTTCACGCTCTGAACGTTTACCACCTAACAAAATCTTAGCGCCTTCATCAACTGATCGTTTCACTTGATCGGCTAAGTAATCGGCTGCCTCTTCACTACTTAATGGACCCAATTCTGTTGTGGGATCCATCGGATCGCCTACTTTCATTTTTGATAGTTTGTCTTTAAACTTCTGAATAAATGTATCAGCGATTGCTTCGACCGCAATAAACCGTTTGGATGCGACACAACATTGTCCGTTATTATTCATTCTGCCAACTACTGCCCATTCTACTGTTTTTTCCATATCGGCATCTTCCAGGATAATAAACACATCATTACCTCCAAGCTCCAGTACAACCTTTTTTAAGTATTTTCCGGCTTCCATGGCAACACTTGCGCCGGCTTCTTCACTTCCTGTTAAGGAAACTCCTTTAATTCTTTTATCGGAAATGAGTGCAGATGCATTTTTGCCGGAAATAAACAAATTAGTGTACAATCCTTCGGGCGCTTCTGCTTCTTCAAAGAGTTCTTCAATAGCAACGGCGCATTGAGGAACTATAGAAGCATGCTTTAGCAAAATAGTATTCCCCACCATAATATTAGGAGCGGCAAAACGGGCTACTTGATAATAAGGGAAGTTCCAAGGCATTACGCCTAACAATACTCCAATCGGACTATTGCGAATAATGGCAGCTCCATATTCTGGATCGAGAACTTTATCAGCAAGAAATTCCTCTCCATTATCGGCATAGAAATCAAGGATATCCGCACTCAGGTCAATTTCTCCCTCAGCTTGTGCTAACAATTTACCCATTTCTAAGGTGATGGTTTTTGCGAGTTCTGATTTTTTAACACGCATAAGTGTAGCAACTTTATGTAGTAGATCGGCACGATGTTGATAGCTAGTTTCTTTCCATGTAGTGAATGCCGATTGGGCTTTCGCAACTTTAGAATCAACTGTTTTTTGATCCATATCTTCGAATGACTTTATAGTCTCATTTGTGTTAGGATTAATCGTTTGAATGGACATTATATATAGCTTTTAAATTGATTATGTATGAATGTTTTCCTGTTGAACATTGTCGGAATTTCATATGACAAGCTTTAATTTCATGACTTCAAATAGCCAAGCTATAAATTGTAAATTGACTATCGGAATCTTTAGTAAAGTTATTTAGTTACGTAGCTTTATGTATTACACTATGATTAGTATTTATTACATAAATCTGAAAGCTGTACAGACTGTTGCTACGATTTATAAGTTAAGTGAGGGTACTTAATTAAATATCGGTTATTGCTATTTTATTTATCATTCCCTTAAATATAAAGCCATGAAACGGTAGCACTGAATACCAATAGAGTCTGCCTAATAGACCAAGTGGTCTGAAGGTGGCCGTTTGTGTGAGAATAGAATTCTCATCAATTTTAAATTCTAACCATGCTTCACCAGGTAATTTCATTTCGGCAAACAAAAGCAGCCTCTTCTCGTTTTTATCTGCGTACAAAACTCGCCAAAAATCAAGCGCGTCCCCATTTGTTAATTCTGTATCACTTTTTCTTCCTCTTCGCATTCCTACACCACCGATAATCTGATCCAAAAATCCCCTGATTTCCCATAGCCAATTTCCATAATACCATCCGGTTTTACCACCAATAGCCCAGATCTTGTCTATTGACTTTGCTGCATTATCAACTTTTAATGATCGAATATCTTGAAAGCATCCATTAGTAGGGACTTCAATAAATTTGGAGATTCCTTTGTTGAAAATCTCACTTGTTTGGGCATCTTTCCAACTCGAAAGCACTTGATTTTGTTCAATTTTATCAAATGCCATTTCAATTGATTTCTCATATTTAATGAGGTTAATTCCAAGTAACAATGCCAAATTATTTGGTTCACAAATCACTTCAACTTTCATGCTATTGACTAAATTCTTCGCCAAAGCAAAGGATGTAGCTGTTACAAAATATAACCAATAGGAGGAAATTTTAGGTGTCATGACTGGTACGATTACAATACGTCTTTTAAGTCCTCGTATCGACGCAAATTGCAGGAGCATTTCCTTGTAGTTTAAAATATCAGGTCCACCTATATCATAACTATTATTGTAAGTTTCAGCCTTGCCTATAACACCAAGTAAGAACTCAATAACATTTCGGATAGCTATTGGCTGACATTTAGTTTTAAGCCAACGCGGAGCAATCATAAATGGCAGTTTTTCGACCAAATCACGAATGATTTCAAATGAAGCACTACCTGAACCAACTATTATTCCAGCTTTTAATGTAGTCAGTGCATATTTAGAACTCGATAGGATAGTTTCTACATTTTTTCGTGACGACAAATGTTTGGATAACTTATCAGCATTACTAATTCCACTGAGATAAATTACTTGCTTCGCATTTGTGTTTTCTATTCGATTTTTGAAATTCGTAGCACATACTTGTTCCATATTTTCAAAGTCACCGGACTGTGTCGACATTGAATGAATCAAGTAATATGCTACATCAATATCTTCTGGAATCTGAGTTAAACTTTCTTCGTTTAAAAAATCAACCTCAATTACTTCGAGATTTTGTGACAAGTATTTCTTTTTATTAAACCTGTTTTTATCCCTGACACAACAGACCACTTCGTGGCCATTATTTAATAAAACAGGTAATAATCTTTGAGCAATATAGCCTGTTACACCTGTTAGTAGAATTTTCATTGATTCAATATATCCCTGAGTGCTCCCTCAAGTCCGGGAAACCGAAATTTATATCCAGACTCGACTAACTTTTTGGGGATTACACGATAACTCGAGGTAATGGAATTCGCCGAATCACCTACTGCTATTTTTAACAAAAATTCCGGAACCCTAAACCAAGACGGCCTCGACATCACTTTCCCCAACACACTCGCAAATTCATCCATAGTGACCGGATTTGGAGAGGTGATATTCACGGGTCCTGATATCGTATCGTTGTCAATCATATACAATAACGAATTCACCATATCATGCATGTGGATCCATGGATAATATTGCTTTCCATCACCCAACGGACCACCTCCATACAGCTTAAATGGCAATAACATTTTGCTCAAAGCGCCATCATCCTTTTGCTGGACAATCCCGGTTCTGGCAATGACCAACCGTACTGAATCCACATCTAATTTATTTGCCTCGGTCTCCCAGGCCAGACAAACTTTTGCTAAAAAATCACTCCCTGGTGGTTGAGATTCATCCAATTTATCAGGTCCCCTGGTTCCATAATAACCAATCGCAGATCCAGATATCAAAACTTTGGGTTTCTTTTTTGCATCACGAATGGCATTTACAACTGTAGACGTTGCATCTATTCGACTTTTCAAGATCGTTTCACGGACATTATCCGTCCAACGCTCATCAAATAAATTACTCCCGGCCAAATTTATGATGGCATCACACCTGGAAACAACCTCCGCTAAATCATCATCCCAACCAACATAACTGACACCTTTTGGAGGGCGCCGTTCGGGTTTGCGGGTAACCACTACCACGGTATCACCTCTTTTTAGAAGTGCATCTATTAAATATGAGCCTATAAATCCGGTTCCGCCAGTTAATAGTATTTGCATGTTTCTTATAACACATCTATTTGTTCTGAAGTTCAACAACAAGACTACGAAATTTAATATTCCATAAATGACTTTCGAAACACAACCATTTCGGAAAACTAAAATTCTATCAGATAATCCAAATTTTAAAAACGGATTTCATCAGATTTTTCAACTAGCTTTAAAAGTCAACTTCAAAAACAACTATCAATACAATCGATTCGAATATCAACTCCTAAGTTCAACCCCAAGGCCACTTTTTTCGGGCAAATATACTTTTAGATCCTCATCAAACTGCAATCCAACATACGGATCTTCCGAAATGAGCAAATGTCCGTCGAGATCGGCATAATCGCACCATAAACTAACCAACGCCGCTGCGGTGTTAGCCAACGAACTTTCGATCATACAACCGATCATGATATTCAACCCCGCACGTCGTCCACCATGGATCATCTGAAGCGCCCGACGAATAGACCCCGTTTTCATCAATTTGATATTGATTCCATGAAAGCACGCTGCAAGTTCTTCCACAGATTCTCTTCCTGTGAAACTCTCATCCGCCATCGTAATGACAGGCGAGTATGCTTTAAGCTGCGCTAATTCTTGTTTCATGGATGAGGGCATAGGTTGCTCAATCATCTGGACATTCTGATCTGCCAAAAATGATACCATCTGTTTGGCACGATCCAACGTTTTCCAGCCTTCGTTAGCGTCCACCCAGATTGGTTTGTCAGTGACCGAACGAATCGTGTTGATAATTTCTTCATCACGATCAGTTCCCAATTTAATTTTCAAAACGGGATACCGAGCGGCCTCCCGAACCCGATCCGGCAACTTTTCAGTGGCATCGATTCCAACCGTAAAACAAGTCTGTGGACCAAATCTCGACTGTGCATTCCACAAATCATACAACGGAACCTGCAATTTTTTTCCAATCCAATCGTACAAAGCCATTTCCAAAGCGACTTTGGCTGAATAATCCCCGGGACCTGTCGCATCCATAGCTCTCAACACTGCTTCAACATCAAATGGATTTTTCAAAGCGCTCAAATCAAAAGCCCCCAACCATGCCATACAAGACTCCTGCGATTCATTATATCTGGCATTCGGTGCAGCCTCGCCAAGTCCGGTAATTCCATCAGCCTCTAATTCGACGAGCACATTTGCGGCTGTGTCACGTGACCATCTCGAAATAGTAAAAGTATGGCGCAGGGGTAAATTAAGTGGTCTGAAACCAATTTTAAAATTAAACATAGATGATAAAAAAAGATTTTTAGAAAACCAGATAACGTAGATATAGAAACATGACCGGCGCAGATAACAATAAGGAATCAAATCGATCTAACACTCCTCCGTGACCCGGAATTAATGTGGATGTGTCTTTGACACCGGCTGCTCGTTTAATTTTACTGGCTGTTAAGTCCCCAATCGGACCCACAATGCTGATAACAAAGATCAAAGGCCAGGTTTCTGCAAATGAATACCCTTCAACCGGAACAAAATATGTAGCAGCCAAAAGTCCAAGACCTGAACCAATAAATCCACCGGCAAATCCTTCCCAGGTTTTTTTTGGACTCAAATGCGGTGCCATTAAATGCCTGCCAAAATTTTTCCCCACAAAGTAAGCCATGCTGTCGTTTGCCCAAATCATAAATAACAAAATCAAAAGAAGGCCATATCCATCCTGAGGCATAGATCCCAATTCACGAATTCCCACGAAACTTAACACCCCGAGAGCAGGGTACACTGTACAAAACATCGTACTCATGATTCGATACATCTGACGACGATTTTTTTCGAGCGTATCGACCGAGATTTGAATTAGTGCAACACCGACAAAAGAAGCAGCCAGATATTCCTGAAACACTACTCCACCCATGAGAATCACCAGAGATAGATATGAGATCGTTGCATTAGGACGAAATCCCTGAATATCAAGCAAATGAATTAACTCACGCTGAATTAACAAACCTACTAAAAGCATTACGGCAATAAACAGAAAACCCCCAACCCAAATTATCAACACAAAAAGGGGTGCGGCACAAATCGCAAATAGAACTCTTTTAGTAAATTCTGACAAGACCTACTCTCCGTTAGTGGGTTCATCATCTATGTCGAGAATCCCGTTTTTCCAGTCATCCAGCGCTTTTTCAGCTTTGGATTCAAGTTCTCCCGGCACATACACATAGACCATCGACATTTGTCCCACATTCATATTGTATGCGGAATCGCGCTTCGAAAGGATTTGACAATGTATATCTTGATCAGCAAAATATGATTTAACCATTTCGGCATCATATTCAGTACCGGTCTCATACACACATACCCATCCATCAATATCTTCAGGTTTTATATCGCTGAACATGATTCTCTCCCTCATCTGGTTGAATATTAATTCGTTTCATTGCCTGAATAATAAAATAAGTTACAATGATACTTAATCCAACAAGATATAATGGGGGCATCACATCTTTTATTGAGTCATCCATGACAATTTCTGGGAAATATGTCGCCGCAAGTACACTTCCCGCATTATTCACAAAGTGAGCAACAACTGCCGGCCAGATACTTCGGGTTTCGATGGTCATCCACGCCATAATTATACCAAGTAAAGCAAGCGGAATAAACTGCGTGAGACGAATGTGGAATAAGCCAAAAATGAGTCCTGATAAAATAATGGCCAGCCATGGTAACATCGAACGTTCAAAATTTCTAAGGATGTACCCTCTGAAAAGTAATTCTTCACAAAAAGCAGGCACAACTCCAATATGAAAAATGGTCAATAAAACAATGTGATCACTGCGAAGATAATTTTCGATGATTTTTAATTGGCTCTCTTCAAATGCAAGATAACTTTCACTGAATGGAAATTGAAGATTTAACCAGGATAGCCAAAATATTACAGGTTGAACTGCTAAAAGTAGCACAAAAGCCAACCCCATATTCTTTTTGGTTTTGGAGTTGGATTGTAGTCTTAAAAATGATGCTTTGTTCTCACGACTGGCAGAAAGCGAGGTGATAATCCATGTCATACCACCCAAAAACAGAATCTGTCCAATCGAGTTACTGATAAAGAGAATATCCAGATTTTCAAACAGGGCGTTTTGGTCCAGATTTTCGAGTGAAATCCGACCACTTGAGATGAGAATTACGATAGCTAGAATCCCGGCTACTATTTGAAAAAGAGCGAATGCTCCGATTGCCCAGCCGAGTCCCATGACCCAACCCGGAAATCCATTTTTCTCGGTCCAGGAAAGTGAATTTAAAGAATACCCCTGATCATTTTCAGAGGTATGTTGATCTATATTTTGCATGAATTATAGGGCGTCGGCATCATCTGGTTTTGGTGCGAAAAATTTAACACCTAAGATACCTGTAATTGCATTCAATGCACCTAGAATTACAGCATTAATTCCGAGAGCTTTGATCTGACCCAATGCAGTTTTTTGGTCTGCAAACTGTTGATACATCCCGTCGATCGTTGCATCCATTTGTCCGGCTTGCCCAATAGATTCCATACTACGGACCATAGTTTCGAGAAGTCTATCTGAGAACGAAGGGTCGATCAACGTCCAAATCAAACTAAACAATGTTCCAAATACAGCAACTATTACACCTGAAGTAAGACCAATAACAGCACCACGTCCCATTTTGAGCGGGGCGTTATACATTTTGACATGATGACGAACTGTAAAAATCCCGGCAAAAGCTCCTACTAAACAGGATGCAAGTCCAACGACTGACATCATAATCATAGTACTGGTGCTGGGTTCACTTCCAATAATATTGTAACTGATGCCTAGTGCTACAACAGTACTGAGCAACGATACAATGAATCCGACGATAACGGCTGACGATAAGAACGGGTTATTTTGTTCCATGGCTGAATATCTCCTTAGGTTGTTGAGGTCGATCCGTGCCCAATAAATGAGCTGCTGAAATTCCAATTAAACTACCGACTAAAAATCGGGAGGTTAACGTATTTTCCCAAACATCAAATGCATTTACACTAAAATCGACCAGATTAATTGACAATGCAGTGAATACGAGAAAAATTGCCCATTTGTTACGCCATTTTGACTGAGGTATCAAAGGAACAAAAAGTATATTAACAAAAAACATGATATAAATTCCAGAACATCTGCTACAAACTGCCATGGGAACTTCACCCAGATAGATTGTTCGATCCAATTGTTGATGACAAAGTACATTGAACATTTGTTTTTGCCAGCTCATATACCATTCAGCAAGTGACACATCAGAGTACAATCCGGGGCCTAAAATCACCAAGACAACTCCGCCACTAATAAGCAAAACCATCCAGTATAATGACGACGAATAACTTGAAAGTGTCTCATTTGGCATTGCTATATTTTGTTTAATTCCCGTTTCATTCCACTTCGTTTCGTTTTGTCGATGTACGTCAAAAGACTTCGCATCCGTGGATGCTTGTGTTTCTCCTACCATTCATGATGTTCGCCCAAAGACTTCGCGCCTGCAGCATTAGTGTTTGATCTTCAATTCACGCCTTCACTTTTTCACTTTTTTAAATAACAACGATATATCCATTGCAACCACAGAGTGGGTGATGGACCCGACTGATATGAAATCTACACCGGTTTCTGCGATATTTTTGACCGTACCTAGATTTACATTTCCGGATGCTTCCAATAATTTTCGTCCACGATTAAGTTCAACGACTTTTTTCATCGTCTCAGTGGACATATTGTCTAACATGATATATTTAACCGATTCGAATTCAACAGCCTGCTGAAATTCCTCCAGATCGGTGACCTCGATTTCAATTTCGATTTCAGGCTGACCCGATTCATTCCGATGATCAGCACACGCTTTTATGGCTTGAGGGATGCCACCTGCGACCCGAATATGATTTTCTTTGATTAGATATCGATCGAATAATCCGTATCGATGATTTTGTCCACCACCAATCACAACGGCCATTTTATCTGTCACCCGGTGTCCAGGTGCTGTTTTTCGAGTATCCAGCAAAACTGCTTTCGTATGTGAAATAATATCAGTAAACGCACGAACCTGAGTTGCAATCCCACTCATTCGCTGCATAAAATTCAGTATAATCCGTTCGGCAGTTAAAATTGAGTCTGACCTCCCCTCAATTTTAGCAATTACATCACCTTTCAAGACTCGGTCGCCGTCGTTTTTTAAAGGATAAAAATCGATTTCGAGATCTATCATACCGGCGATAAGAGAAGCTACTTCGATTCCGGCAATAACACCATCCTGTTTGGCCACAAATGATCCTTTGGATTTCTCAGTTCCAGAGTAAATCGCTTCTGTAGTGATGTCTCCCGGCCCAACATCCTCAATCATAGCCAGTTGAATCAAGATTTCCAGCTGTTCGCGATTCGAATCAGTTAGATTAAGACTCATTTTTTATTTTGACTGGTTCTGGTAATGGCGTCCAGAAAGTTTTTCGGGCACCGAATGGGTCGACGTGAGTTCATATCGGTAAAAACTAACGTAACCTGACCAATGGTATGCAATTTGGTTCGGTTCTGAGTATAAACCTCATAAAATGTTTCGAGACGAACCGCGGGTATTTCATAAACGTGGACGTCAATATCCATCAGTTCATCGTAAAAAATGGGTTCTTTATACCTGATTTCAGAATGGATTACAGGTAGCATGATTCCACTATCTTCCAGCGCCCGATAAGAAAATCCCAAATGCCGAATCATTTCTGTCCGCGCGGTTTCAAAATATTCCAAATACCTACCGTAGTACACATATCCCATTTTATCTGTCTCGCCGTAGCGACTTCGAAGTTGATGAGTGTATGTAATCAGAGGTTCTTTGGATGGTAGCATAACAGACTATTTAGCTGTTGTATCTATCCACTGACCCATTTTACTGTATTTTTCGACTCGTTGATCGATTAATTTAGGTACGCTTAGTTTTTTGAGTCGTTTCAGGGACTCCACAATCTGATTTTTTAACGCATTTGCCGACTTATCGTAATCGCGATGTGCACCACCAATCGGTTCGGGGATAATTCCGTCGATTACGCCCATATCCAGCAAATCCTGAGCTGTAAGTTTTAAAGCGTTTGCAGCTTGTTCTTTGAAATCCCATGTTTTCCATAGAATTGACGAACAGGATTCCGGTGAAATCACCGAATACCATGTATTCTCCATCATATACACTTCGTTACCCATACCAATACCTAAAGCACCACCGCTGGCACCTTCTCCAATCACAACTGTTACAATTGGCACCTTCAAAACGGCCATCGCGCTAAGATTTCGTGCGATTGCCTCAGCCTGACCTCGTTCTTCAGCTTCGAGTCCGGGAAAAGCACCGGGTGTATCGAGCAACGTGACTACCGGA
>DLXM01000147.1 GCA_003448835.1 Bacteroidota bacterium
TTTTTCCCTCCTTCACTTTTTCCCTTCATTAAAATACCCCTCAATTTCACTCAACGATTTTGTATTCAAAACCCGCGCTTTTTCAAACTTCGCTTTTCGGGCAATCTTAACACCATATCTAATGTCATCAATACCGGCTGTTTCGTGAGCATCCGGACAAACTGCGGTCATCAAACCCAACTCACGCGCTTTATTCCCATAGCGCCAGTCTAAATCAAGTCTCATTGGATTTGCGTTGATTTCGATCGCCGTTCCTGCCATTGCTGCACGCTCAATTACATGGTTCAAGTCAACTTTACTACCATCACGTTTCAGTAATAATCGTCCCGTCGGATGTCCCAGAATGGTTGTAAATGGATTCTCAACAGCTCGAACAAGCCTATCCAACATTTTATCTACAGGCATGTCAATCGAGAAATGTACACTCGCAATGATGAAATCAAATCCTTTAAGAATATCCTCGTCGTAATCTAGGGATCCATCCGTAAGGATATCTGATTCTATGCCTTTAAAAACCCGAAATTGAACTCCTTCTTTGTGAAATTTTTCATTCAAAGCATCAATTTCTTTCCATTGTTGTTGAACTCGTTTTGCATCAAGGCCACCCGCATACGCAGCAGTTTTTGAGTGATCGGTCAAGCCCAAATACTCATACCCACGACTAATGCACGCTCTTGCCATATCCTCAATTGAGTATTTACCATCACTCCATGTACTATGTGCGTGAAGAACACCCTTGATGTCATCCAATTCGATCAGATCCATCGATTCATGTTCTGCATACCATTGTACTTCACCACGGTCCTCACGAAGCTCAGGTGGTACCCAACTCATTCCTAGTTGTTGATAAATATCAGCCTCGGAAGTGTATGCAACTGGATGATCAAAATCGGTTTGTCCGTCACTTGTTAATTTATAAAGTCCATATTCATTTAACGCCATACCACGTTCACGGGCACGTTGACGCATAGCCACATTATGATCTTTGCTACCGGTAAAATACATCAACGCCGCTGGAAATTGTTCAGGTTTAACGATTCGAAGGTCAACCTGGCGTCCTTCTTTCGTTCGAACTGAACTTTTAGTGTCCCCACGACCCAGAATTTCCAACACGGAATCATCCCCCGTGAAAGCATCAAAAAGTGATTCTGTATGATCTTGATTTGCGCCAATCAGGACATCCACATCTCCGATTGTTTCCATATTCCGACGATAGGATCCGGCTACGGAAATCTCTTCAACACCATCGTGATTTTTCAACAAATCCAGCATCCGCTCTGCAATTATTTCAGCTTCGTCCAGTCGACAACGTTCTGCAAATTGTTCCATCCAGGCGATTGATTTCAGAATTTTTTCTGCTGATTTCGCACCAAGTCCGGGTAAAACAGCAACGCGTCCATCCATACACGCTGTTTTGAGTTCTTCGAGCTCAGTTATACCGAGCGAATTATGAATTTTATACACATTTTTCGGACCCAATCCGGATATATCCAACCAGCGAATGAGTCCGGGAGGGACCTGTTTTTTTAATGCTATCAAAACAGGAATTTCGCCGGTTTCGAACAAGCTGTAAATGTCCTCAGCAATCGATTTGCCAATACCTTTGATTGCAGTCACTTCCTGATTCGCTACATAAACGCCAATTGGTGTGGTCAGGGATTCTATGGTACGAGCTGCACGATCGAACGCAATTGCTTTGAAATCATTTTCACCTGCCAAGCGAAGCAGGATGCCGATTTCCTCAAGAAATTCAGCTACGTCTTTATTGGTAAAACTTTTCATAAGGTGATTTGGATTCTGGATTTATGGCATAAAATAACAAAAATCGCCTCTTAATAGATTAATTTCTACTACATTTAACAAGAATGAGTACTTTAAAATCTTACAGTCCGAAAACCTTTAGTAGATTCAGTACATTCCAAAAATCTAAACGGCATTCAGGCAATATTTTTGCAACTATAATATAGATCACTAACAAATCGACCAATTATAACCAGAAAAATAATGGATCTAAGTATTACAACACCGGCACTATTATTTCCGGCCATATCTTTATTATTGCTCGCCTACACCAATCGATTCCTCACGATCGCTAACTTAATCAGACAGTTGCACACATCGTATAAAGCTCAACCTTTACCAGAAACGTTGGGACAAATCCAAAACCTACGTCAACGAGTCATTCTAATTAACAAGATGCAATTATATGGGATTACAAGTTTACTATTGAGTGTGATTAGTATGTTTCTGGTATTTGCGAAATTTCAAATGGCTGCATATATAGTATTGGGTTTGAGCCTGGTTTTGTTGATGATTTCTCTCACATACACCGTTCGGGAAGTACAGATTTCAGTTACCTCGTTGAACATCCTTTTGTCGGATATGGAAGATGATTTAAAGAAGTGATTTGAGGTATCATCACTTTTAAATATCTTGGTTGGATGTAAGCGCTTACGTGAAATATTTCGATCACTGGTAATAATTCACAGATTACATGCTTGTAGGTTATTTTATAAATGATGACGGTTTTTCCGTTTGTTTTGATGAGAAAGACAGTTTTTTGCGTACTTAAAATTATATGTGATTCTGCATAAACAGAATTTATTAACGCTGAGAACTGAAAAGTCTTACTTTAGATTGGATGTTGATACTTAAGTCAGAGAATAATATTAATTGGTCATTTAGTTACTCACTATGAAAAAACCACAACTCACATTCACTCAAATCTGGAATATGAGCTTTGGATTCCTTGGAATTCAATTTGGATTTGCACTTCAAAACGCTAACGTCAGTAGAATTTTTGAAACCCTTGGGGCGGATGTTGAACAGATACCCATTTTATGGATTGCGGCACCGGTCACCGGACTTGTAATTCAGCCAATTATCGGATATTTAAGTGATAATACATGGAACAGTCTTGGCCGACGTCGTCCATTTTTTCTGGTGGGAGCAATTTTAGCTTCCATTGCACTCATATTTATGCCCAATTCTCCTCATTTGTGGATTGCGGCCGGGATGTTATGGATTATGGATGCGTCGATAAACATCACAATGGAGCCGTTTCGTGCTTTCGTGGGAGACATGTTACCATCAGATCAGCGTACCCGTGGATTCGCAATGCAGAGTTTCTTCATTGGGGTTGGTGCGGTCGTTGCTTCTGCCCTTCCATATATGATGACCAACTGGTTTGGAATTGCAAATACTGCTCCTGAAGGCATCATTCCACCCTCAGTTAAGTGGTCGTTTTATGTCGGTGGTATCGTCTTTTTATTAGCGGTGTTGTGGACTATTTTCCGTACAAAAGAGTACTCACCGGAGCAGTTGGCAGAATTTGAGCGTGCTGAAGCCACGGAAGCGAAGTTAGAACAAATTGATATTGATCGTCCGTCTGGAGCGGTCATGGCTAAGCAAAAAATGCGACAGGCTCCGTTTATCATGTTGCTTGGCGTTGGATTATCTGCGCTGATTTTTCAAATGGAGTGGGCTAAAGAGTTGTACATCCTTTCGGGTGGTTTTGTTATTTATGCGTTGTTAATCGGGATTGCGGCAGTCATGCAAAAGGATGGGTCTAAAAATGGCTTCACCATCGTATTTGATGACCTATATTTGATGCCCAAAACAATGAAACAACTGGCTGTTGTGCAGTTTTTCTCATGGTTTGCATTATTTGCAATGTGGATCTACACTACAGCAGGACTCACAAGTCATGTCTATGATATGAAATTATCGGCTGATGAGGTGGCGCAGTTATCGACAATTAACATGGAATGGTCAATTAGCGGAAATACGGAATGGGCAGATCGAATTCCGGTAATTCAGGAAGAATTAAATCAATATCAGCAGAAAATTGAAAGTGGCGATGATCAGGTATCCGCAACCATGAGAGTAGTGAATTATTTTCTGGATGAAGATCGTGCATTATCGGTGAGTGAACCTCTGAAAGAACGATTGGAGTACATTCAGGTAGAGTATAACACAGGTGCGGATTGGGTTGGAATATTATTTGCGATGTACAACGGATTTGCAGCAATAGTTGCGTTTATGTTACCCGTAATAGCTGGAAAAACCAGTCGAAAAACAACTCATGCGATATCGTTGGTGATGGGAGCAATAGGATTGATTTCGATTTATTTCATAACAGATCCATTTTATATTTTGTTGTCGATGGTTGGTGTGGGATTAGCCTGGGCATCGATACTTGCTATGCCGTATGCAATCCTTGCCGGAGCGTTACCGGCAAATAAGATGGGTGTTTACATGGGGATTTTCAACTTTTTCATCGTCTTGCCTCAGATATTAGCCGCATCCATTCTCGGATTTTTAGTTGGCACTTTGTTTGGAGGCGAAGCCATTTACGCGCTAATTCTTGGTGGGTTGACCTGGATCATTGCTGCGATTTTGGTCATGTTTGTCGATGATGTAGATGGGTGAGTTGAATATTGTTGTGTATCATCACACCACGAGTGAGGGATTGCTGGATTTGACACCTCTTCACTCACCAAGTGA
>DLXM01000139.1 GCA_003448835.1 Bacteroidota bacterium
AATGCCCCTTATGGTCACGCGAATTATGTGATAGGTAAAACACTTTATCCTGAAAACCATCCTTACAGCTGGCAGGTAATCGGGTCATTGGATCACTTACAGGCAGCTACGTTAGATGATGTGTATGAATTCTACAGAAGCTGGTATGTGCCGAACAATGCAACTCTTGTAATTGCCGGTGATTTTGATGCTGACCAGGCGCGTGAGTGGATCCACCATTATTTTGATGAAATTCCACGTGGACAGGAAATCCCGGAAGCAACTCCAATGCCTGCGGTTTTAACTGCATCACATAAATTGTATCACGAAGATAATTTCGCTCGATTACCTGAGCTACGAATGACCTGGCCGGGCGTTGAAATGTACCATGATGATTCATACGCACTCCAGATTTTGGGTCAATTGCTATCATCCGGTAAAAAATCACCTTTGTATCAGGTTTTAGTTGAGGAACAAAAGCTCACATCCAATGTTAATATGTTCAGCAACAATTCTGAGCGTGCCGGCGAAATTACTTTATTAGTGCGTGCTTATCCCGGTGTGAATTTGGATAGCGTTTCTACCGCAATTTCTGTTGCGATGGAGCGATTCGAACAAAATGGTATTTCAGAAAGAGATTTAGAACGCGTAAAGGCTGGGATTGAGACCCAGTTTTATGGTGGATTATCGAGTGTCTTGGGTAAAGCATTTCAACTGGCTCAATATAATATTTTTGCCGGTGATCCGGGCTATATCAACGAGGATATTCAAAAATCACTGGCTGTTACGGCTGAGGATGTCAACCGAGTTTATAATCAGTATGTGAAGGGTCAAAATTTTGTTGCTACCAGTTTTGTCCCTGCAGGACAAGCTGAATTAGCTTTAAATGGCTCTGAAATGGCAGAAATCAGTATCGAAGCTATCGTTTCTGGTGCTGAGGGTGAAGACTTCGTTACCCCGGAAGACACCCCGTACGAAAGAACTCCATCTCAAATCGATCGTAGCACTGAACCCCCTTATGGTGAAGCTCCGGAAGTTTCAATTCCAAATGTATGGACGGGTGCACTTGATAATGGTATCAAATTGTATGGTATTGAGTCCTTCGAAATGCCGTTGATTCAATTCAACATGCGTTTGGATGGTGGACTTAAACTTGATAATCCGGAAAAAGTTGGTACGGCAAATCTGTTGGCTTCGATGTTAATGCGTGGAACTCAGAACCGTACTGCAGCAGAACTTGAAGAAGCAATCGACCTATTAGGTGCAAATCTGAATATGGGTGCCAACTCTGAACAAATCACGATTTCGGGGTCAGTTTTGGCGCGTAATTTCCCTGAATTGATGACGTTGGTTGAGGAAATTTTATTGGAACCACGTTGGGAAGAATCAGAGTTTGAGTTGGCTAAACAAAGTACGTTGAGCTCAATTGCACAACAAAGTGCGAATCCAAATAGCATCGCGACGTTGAAGTTCAACGAACTTCTTTATGGTACAGACCACATTCTGGCGAACAACCCACAAGGTTCTGACGAATCAGTAAATGCAATAACGTTGGAAGACCTTAAAGCATGGTATGAGTCCAATTTGAGTCCAAATCTGGCAGTAATGCATGTTGCTGGCGCTATTACATCCAGTGATGTAGAAGATGCCATGTCGGGATTGGCAAGTCGCTGGACGAACAAATCGGTTGTGTTACCTGAAATCGCAGAACCGATTTCTGCTGAAACTCCAAAAGTGTACTTCTACGATGTTCCAAATGCATCACAGTCTGTACTTAGAATCGGATATTTGGCTTTAGCTGAAACAGATCCTGATTTTTATGCTGCCTCCGTTATGAATTACAAATTAGGCGGTGGTGGGTTCGCATCGCGACTGACACAGGAATTACGTGAGGGACAAGGGTATACATATGGTATTTTCTCCGGATTTAGTGGAACTCAAGATCCGGGACCATTCCTAATCGGCAGTGGTGTAAGATCAAATATCACTTATGAAGCAGTTGCATTAATTCGTCAGATACTGTCAGATTACGGTTCAACGTTTAGTGATGAAGATCTTGAAAACACGAAAAGTTATATGATAAAAAGTGGTGCAAGATCATTCGAAACGCTTGGTGCGAAACTCGGAATTCTTACAACGATGAGTTCATACGGCTGGACTGCTGATTATTTGCGCGAACAACAAGAAGTGGTAAATAATATGTCCGTAGAACAAATCAAATCATTGGCTGGCAAATACACGGCACCGGACAATATGATTTGGTTAGTTGTTGGAGATGCAAGAACACAACTTGACCGACTTAAAGCACTGGGCTTTGGCGATCCGGTTCGATTGAACTAAAATATTAACTCTCTTTGTTTGATACGATAAACATCAAATAAGACTCATGAATTTATTATGGGTCGTGTTTATAAAAAATGGATAATCGAAAATTTCATATAGAAACGTACGGATGTCAGATGAATTTCGCTGACACTGAAATTGTGAATGCGATACTCACTGAGAATGGGCATACTCCGGTTTCAACACCCGAAGAGGCTGATATCATTTTCATCAATACGTGCTCTATCCGTGATAATGCTGAGCAAAAAGTTTGGAATCGACTCAAGTATTTCAGATCCATCAAGCGTAAAAACAAAGAGGCCGATATCACGTTGGGTGTTCTCGGTTGCATGGCCGAGCGAGTCCGTGAGAAGTTTCTGGAGAAGGACAAACTCGTAGATATTGTGGTGGGTCCGGATGCTTATCGGGACCTTCCAAATCTATTGGATGAAGTTGAAGATGGGCGAAAAGCTGTCAATGTAATTCTCTCTCTGGAAGAAACTTATGCAGATATTGCACCGGTCCGCACAACCGGAAATGGGGTATTGGCGTATGTATCTGTAATGCGTGGATGCGATAATATGTGTTCATTCTGCGTGGTTCCTTTTACTCGCGGACGTGAACGTAGTCGTGATATAAATTCGGTACTTGATGAAATCAAGCAACTGAGTGACCAGGGTTACAAAGAAGTTTGCCTGCTCGGACAAAATGTGAATTCATATAATGATAATGGAACCCGTTTTGCTGAGTTGATGTATCAGGCAAGTTTAGTTGATCCCGAAATGCGATTTCGATTTTCGACGTCACATCCAAAAGATTTTCCCGATGAACTTCTGTACGTAATCGCTGAACAAAAAAACATCTGCAATTATATTCATATTCCGGTTCAATCCGGGAATAATGAAGTTCTCAGACGCATGCGACGAACCTATACTCGTGAGTCCTATCTGGAATTGATTGACAATATGCGTCGGATCATACCGGGATTGGGGCTATCAACTGATATTATTACCGGATTTTGTGGAGAAACTGTAGATCAGCACAATGATACATTAAGTCTGATTCAGGAAGTTAAATTTGATCTGGCCTATTTGTTTGCATACTCTGAACGTGAGCGGACATTAGCCCATAGAAAATATGAAGATGATATCCCGCAGGAAGTCAAACAACAGCGACTTCAGGAAATTATCGACTTGCACAGAATGAATTCAGCAGCAAATAATCTGAGTGAAATCGGTCAAAAACACCTGGTTTTAGCAGAAAATATCAGTAAACGTTCCGATGACCATCTTTCCGGACGAACCGACACGAACAAAATGGTGATTTTTGATCGGGAAACGTACAATTTTGGTGATTATGTCGAAGTGATGATCACTGATTCGACCTCGGCTACACTTTTTGGTAAGCCGATTCGAAAATCAAGTATTCAGGAGTTTACTCCGGAATTTATGACAGCATGAACATCTATATTCAAAACTAACATTCATGGATCGTAAAGCTATCGTCGAAAAACTCGGTTTGATTGCTGAATCGGAAGTCATGAATTCAGTGATCGATAAGGTAATTCAGGTTGCACCTACTGACATAACCGTCCTTCTTCAGGGTGAAAGTGGTGTAGGAAAAGATGTTGTCGCAAGAACCATCCATGGACTAAGTAAACGATCTGCCGAATCACTTGTGATTGTTAACTGTGGAGCCATCCCCGAAGGTATCATCGAAAGTGAACTATTTGGTCATGAAAAGGGATCATTTACGGGTGCACATGAGTCCCGCGAAGGATATTTCGAAAAAGCTGATCATGGTACCATTTTTTTGGACGAAATTGGTGATACACCAAAAAATGTGCAGGTAAAATTGCTTAGAATCCTGGAAAATGGTGAGTTTTTTCGGGTTGGATCTTCAAAATTGCGAAAATCAGATGCTCGAATCATAACGGCAACAAATCGCGATCTTTGGAGAGATGTTCAGCAAGGATCTTTTCGTGAGGATTTGTTTTACCGTCTGAATACCGTCACAATTCGGATTCCACCCTTGCGCGAACGTGTTGCAGATATCATCCCGATTTTCAGGAAATTTGTCCTGGAGTATTCCCGCCAATATGATTCTATATTTCAGGGATTTGCTGATGAAGCCCGGCAGCTACTGGTTTCCTATCGATGGCCGGGAAATATCCGGGAACTTCGGAATGTCGCTGAACAATTGGTTGTGTTAGAGAAATCTCAATTCATTACCGCTGAAATACTTCAAAAATATCTAAAAGGGCGCCAACATCACGGGTCTACGGACAATCTACCTATGCTCTATAACCATGATCAGCAGCGTGATGATTTCATGGGTGGACAGCCAAAAGATCCGGATCGCGAAATGTTATATCGTGCAATTATTGAAATGCGAACCGAACTTGCCGATATTAAAAAAATGTTGGGCGGATTTATTTATTCGCAGTTCCGTGGTAATTCTATGGAAAGTAACCTCCTGCCTGGTGGATCAACACAACATTCTGGTCCATCAAGTGCGATTTCCAGTATTGATGATGATTTGAATGATGGCCCGGTGTATTCCAGGTCAATTGAGGATTTAGAACATCAGCTTATTGATGAAGATGAATTGGAAGAATTATTCTCCGGTAATGAAATTCCTTCGTTGGAGGATGCCGAGAAAATATTAATCACCAAAGCTCTGCGAGTGTTCAAAGGTAACCGAAGAAAAGCCGCTGAAGCTCTCGGCGTTAGTGAACGCACACTTTATCGCAAAATTGATCAATACGATCTCAAAGCCGATGAGGAGGCTGAAGGATGATGTCATCAATGAACATAACTTCTATCCTAATCTTGTTGATTGTTCTTTCAGGAGGATGCCTGAGATATAGTTTTACCGGAGTATCAATTCCGGCGGATATTTCGACAATCTACATTCCATTTTTTTCTGACAATTCGAGCAGTGGTCTGAACAATTTGAGCGATCAGTTAAACGAAGCCTTAATTAATCGTTTTGTGAATCAAACCAGATTACAGTTGGTTGATTCTGAAGATCAGGCGGATATTATTTTAAATGGTACTATTACTGGTTATAGCAATCAACCTTTTAGTGTATCCGGTGACCAAACAGCCAGTCTAAATAGGGTTCAAATTACTGTAAATGGGACATTTTTGTACACTCGGGACGAAGATCCAATTTGGAATCGCTC
>DLXM01000343.1 GCA_003448835.1 Bacteroidota bacterium
GGGATTGCAACACCAATTGGTACACCTCCAAATGCGATTGTCCTTGCAAATTTAAATCAACAGGGAATATCAATTACATTTACAGACTGGATGTTACTTACAGTCCCACTCGTTTTAATATTACTATTAGTTTCATGGTGGATATTGCAAAAAATGTTCCCCGCAGAAGCCACTGAAATTCAAATTGGTGAATCAAAGGGATTTAATAAGTCTACAAAAGCGCTGGCATTCTATGGAATATTTTCAGTTACATTACTTCTTTGGATAACCGAAAGTCTACATGGGATTTCCAGTACGATTGTAGCTTTATTACCAATTACAGCGCTTGCTCTTTTTGAAGTACTGGATGTGCAGGATATACGAAAATTGCCATGGGAAGTATTATGGCTTGTTGCCGGTGGGCTAGCACTTGGGATATATCTGGATCAAACCGGTTTGGCCGACTTTATGGTAAGATCGATAGAATGGAATTTATTTTCTGGTTTTATGGTAGTATCGCTTTTTGGGTTTGTAGCAATTCTACTGTCGAATTTTCTGTCTAATACTGTCGCAGCAACACTTTTAATGCCACTGGCAATAAGTATTGGGATATTACAGGGAAGTGGTGAATTGGAATTAATCGAATTAGCATTGGTAATTGGTGTCGGAACAAGTTTAGCAATGGTTTTACCTATTTCTACTCCGCCAAATGCCATTGCAATGTCTACGGGTATGGTGAAAACATCAGAAATGGCTCGATCAGGTGTCATAATTGGCGTTGTTGGACTCGTTTTGATGTTAATCTATGCTGTACTATACTGGCCAATCTTACTCACATAATTTTAATATTATGAATCCTACATTAGCAATTCTATGTGTCGAAGATGAACTTGAAGTTCTCGATTCTATTATTAGAGATCTGGAAATGTTTGAAGATGTATTTCAATTAGAAGCAGCTACTTCTGTAAATGATGCACTAAGTATTATGAATCGGTTGCAAGAAAATGACATCCCAATTGCCCTTTTTATATGTGATCATCTGATGCCTGAAAAAACAGGGGTCGATTTTTTAATTGAAATGAATCAAATTCCTGCATATAAATCTTCTTCAAAAATGCTTTTAACCGGTCAGGCTGGTTTAGACGATACAGTTAAAGCATTAAATCTGGGTGGATTAGATTATTATCTTGCAAAACCCTGGAAAAGAGATGAATTTCAACAAATTGTGAATAAACTTTTGACTGACTTTGTAATTAAAAAAGTTAAAAATTTATTACCATTTATGTCCGTTCTGGATGCTGAAAAGTTGTCGAATGCAATGCGGGATAGTAATACATTAACCGATTTCTAGTCGATGTCTAAAAATTCGATTCGTCAGGCGAGGTTTTTTAAATTGTGGATGGATGATCCTCGGGCAGCGATATATGCATTAGTCGAGCAGATTCGTCTTCATAAATTGTTTGAACCCAATCTGAAGAATATCAAAGCCGGCGATATCATATTCTCGGAGTCTGATAAAAACCGATACATTTATTTGATTCTTGATGGAGAGGTTGAGCTCAAAAAAACAGCTGAAAATGAGGGATTGGTCCACGTAACGTCTATTAAGCCCGGTAGTATGTTTGGAGTTATGTCTTTTTTCTCTGGACATGAGGCATTAACAACAGCTGTTGCAGTTTCTGATTCTTTGGTTTTTAGATTGAGCAAAACGGATGTGGATAAACTCTTGGGCTCGAATCTGGATATTGCTGCTATGAGTCGACAGTTATTGATATCAAATCTGATGGAGCGGTATTCACAAGTTGTCGATTTAAATATGCAATTACACAAATTGAACAAGGATCTTGATGATGAGAGACGGCAACTGGATGTTACACTCAATAAATTACGAAATGCTCACGAACGACTTGTACATCAGGAAAGGATGGCGACCTTGGGTCAATTAATTGCCGGAATTGCCCATGAAATCAACAACCCGGTTGCTGCTCTTGAAAGTGCGAATCAATATCTGATAGAGTTATTACCAGGGTTATTCAATATTGATACCCAAAAATCAGCCAAAATTTATACTAAGTTTTTTAACGAAGGATTAAACTCTACAAATTATGAAGGAGCCTCAAATCGAGAACAGTTAGAAGAATTGAAAAGCCAATTTCCGCTTTTGAAATTTTCCGACATTCGAAGACTGATTCATTTGTCCGAAAATGGTATCACACAGGCAATAGAAATATATGAACTTATGGATGTCGACCTATTGGTTTCGGCTTTAAAATACACTGAGGCGGGGCTTCATGTGCGCCGTATTCGAATTACATCCGGCAGAATTTCGAGTTTAGTGAGGAGTCTGAAACGTTATAGTAAGCAGGAGTCGACAGGTGACACACGAACTGAATTAAAAAATGGTATGATTGATACTATTCAAATCCTGGGAAATCGATTAAAAAGCATACAGTTGAATCTAAATATTCCAGAGAATTTACCAGATGTTCATTTTGATACAGGTGAACTCAACCAGGTCTGGACAAATTTGATCATAAATGCTTGTGACGCTATTAATAATAAAGGTATTATTGAAATAACTGCGGTTGAAAAAGGTGAAAAAATTGTCGTTTCTATCAGTGATAATGGACCTGGAATACCTGAAGAAAATTGGGATAAAATTTTCTTACCACATTTCACCACACGAAATAGTAGTGGGAATTTTGGATTAGGATTAGGACTTTCTATAACCCGTGAACTTGTTTTGAAAAACCAGGGTTACATTAAAGTAAAAAGAAGTGAATTAGCAGGTGCTGAATTTATTGTAGAACTTCAAAAAGCAAAATAAATTCGTAGCCGTATAAAAAAGCAGAAGAGTCCGTTTTTCGTCAGACCCTTCTGTAAAAAAGCTCTCCCGAGAATAGTTTTTGCCGTTTATCCAGGAACACGAATTGAAAGTATCTGTGTTTTAAGAGTTTTTTTCTGAAACATTTAGTTTGAAAGTCACCGGTAACGTGAACTGAACCCGAACTGGTCGACCTCGTTGCATTCCGGGTGTGAATTTAGCTTTGCGTACGGCATCTACTGCTGCTTCATCACAACCACCACCGATTCCGCGTACAACAACCGGATTCAACACATTGCCTTCTTCATCGATAACAAAAGAGACCATCACACGACCTTCGATTCCGGCAAGTCTTGCAATCTCAGGGTATACAATTTTACTTTGAATTGTCTGAAGTCCACCAATCAATTCGGGCATTCTTTCCACAACTACGAAGATTTCAGGTTCTTCTTCTGTAACAACATCATCGCTAGGTGGTGCTGGTGGCGGAGTTAAATTAATTGGATCATCGAATCGTAATTCAGCATCCAGATCAAGGATTTCATCCACAAAAATTTCATCATTCGGAACCTCAATTGGTGTAGAAGGTCTTGGTGGTGGGGGTGATGAAGCAGCAGTAGATGCCGTACGCAAAGCTAAATTCACACCCGGAATGCAACGAGGTCGACCAGTTCGGGTTCAGTTCACGTTACCGGTGACTTTCAAACTAAATGTTTCAGAAAAAAACTCTTAAAACACAGATACTTTCAATTCGTGTTCCTGGATAAACG
>DLXM01000085.1 GCA_003448835.1 Bacteroidota bacterium
GTCACAACTCATGGTATCTGTAAATCATTTTTCTGCATGGAACGATTCCAACATCATTCAATATAGTAAGTTGATAAGTGAGGAACGTCCCTTATGTTGTGAGTTTATCGTAAGTGCCTGAAATTATAGATCGAAATTGCCATTTTTTGGACAGCAATATTTTCCTTTAAAATCAGTTGGTTGCTAATTCATGCCAAAATGACACAACATAATATATTTTTTTCAACAGGCTATGGTTTGAGTGGATTGGACCTCTCCAAATACGTCGGCTAACGCTCCAGAAACGCATCAGAACGATCAATATCAGCGGCAACCCACCTGATTAAAGAATTAAAGGAATCAGAAGGAATATTGATTATACTTCAAGTTGCATCAAATTGCGGTTTTTTAAAAAGCTGAAATCTTAGAGAAAGCAGCGAATCTAATTCTGACTTGTGGTCAGTATGGGTCTTGGTCAGGCATTCTGTAATTGCACCTTTGAAGGTATCGAAATTTGAATAGTATTTGGAATACAGGCATTGTTTCTTGACGAATTTCCACAGCCGCTCAATCAGATTAAGATTGGGCGAATATGTGGTTAGGAAACATAACTCTATTCCCAGTTGTTCAGCCATGTCCATTACCAGTTTACATTTCTGGTAACGCGCATTGTCCAAGAATAAACTGATAGGAACGTCCAGGTTAAGCGCAGACAATTTACTCAAAAGTTCGCAAACACTCATTGCATTGATGTAAGTTTCATTGGTGACAGTAACAAGTTCATGCGTAATGGCATTTATGGCGCCTAAAACGTTGAAGCGTTGTCGGCCAGAAGGAGCTTTGATGAATATCCGAGACAGTGACCATAAATATCCCAGGAAGGGTGCAAGAACAAAATGAGCTGCATCCACAAAAAATACAGAGCGTTTACCCGATTTTGCTTCGGCCAACCGTGGCTCTATTACATCTTTGAGATAGGCAGCTTGTTTGTCTGGATCAGCCTTTGCAGGGATCATTCCAACTTTTCGACAACGCAAATGGAGTTTTTTTTTAAAGAACTCCTGAACTCTGCTTTCACTACGTTTGATACCTGTCAGGGCTTCAATTTCACTTTGAGCCTCCTTGATCGTTGCAGGCGGGTTTGCACGAAAATGGGCTTCCAATGATTCGATGTGGATTTCCAGTTCACCAACCTGGCGGTATCTATTGAGTTCATGAAGCTTTTCAATACCACCTTGTTTGTACAACTGGAAGTAATCCCGCATGGTGTTTTCAGATACTCCGCCCAGTTTTGCAATTAGAGCATGCGGCAAATTGTGGCTTTTAAGCCACAAAACCTCCATTCGACGCTGTACCATTGGAACCAAGTGGTGATATCGTTCGTAGTTCAATGTTTCGATAATTTCGGGTGTGAATTGAAGTTCTATTGTCATGAATCAATCCTATTACCGCAAATGACAGTTGGATTCTATCAACCACTTGATTTTATATCAAGCGATTCACCTTGTTCCCTCTTGCAGAGTATATGTTTTAGCTCATCAGAGAAAAATTCTAACAGATATTGGTCATCAAAGACTGTTTTTTTTGATAAAAGTGCGTAGTATATGATATTATGAATGGATAATATCATATACTACGTAGAGGCTTAAAGATGTCCATTGTCGAATCCAAAATCAATTTTGCCAGGTCAACGATCAAAACAGAAAAAATTTTTACGCTCAAAAGACTGGTTGCAATTCTGGAGTGCTCCTCAAGAACCGCTCAGACAAAACTCAAACTCTGGGGCACTTTCACCAGTTACAATCAGAATGGCAAGTATTACACTTTGCCAGAAATTCCCGACTTTGATGTTCATGGCCTATGGCGATTTAAAAATGTTGCCTTCTCCAAGCACGGGAACCTGAAAAAGACCATTGTACACTTAATCACTTCATCACCTGCCGGGCTCACCGGCAGGCAACTGGGTGAACTTCTCGGGCTTTCACCACAATCTTTTGTGCATCATCTGCATCATTATTTGGGGATAAGCCGAGAAAAACGTGACGGTGTCTTTGTTTATTTTTCCGATGACCCTTTGGAATACAAGAAGCAAATTCAGGAGAGGGAAACGTATATCAGACAAACGGCTGCTATTACCATTTCCGATTCAGAGGCGGTCATGATTCTGGTTGCCATTATCAAACATCACGGTATATCTCTGGAAGAGATCCTGAGATTGCCTGAAATCCGGAAAAGCAAAATGGCCAGGAACGCTATTCAAGAATTTTTGGCAATACATGGATTGGTAAAAAAAACTCCGGATTTACAGCTCTGAAACTGCTCAAAGACTTCGTTCAAAAGTTGATTGTCAATGCCAGCGCCGGCATTTTATTCCCGAAAGTGCCAACGCTGAATTTCTATCCGGAGATCAATATATGTCCGACATGTGGCTCCATGCTTCATGTTCAGAAGACCACTTCACCGAAGACTGTTGTCACCATGGATATTGGAGCCTTTAATGCCAAAGAAACAGTGCTATTTTGCCCACATGATCGAAAAACTTTCCTTTCTGATCAACTGCGTAACCTTGTCCCCATAGGAGGAACTTTTGGTTTTGACGTTATCGAGTTTTGTGGGACGTTCGTTCCGGGCGTACCGTAAATAGAACGAATTGCTCATATCCGCTGTGATTTTCAGATGCTTCTCGATAACGGAGAAATAATTTTCAACCTGCCATTTTTGTGGTAAATGATGATCATGGTGTATTCATCCAAAAGTTTTTCGGATTGGGCGAACCTCATTTTTTGAAAAGAAGCAGTTATTCCAGACCTATTGTTTTTGTA
>DLXM01000346.1 GCA_003448835.1 Bacteroidota bacterium
GTATTATGAGAGGTGCTGTTTTGGCTCCAGGCGTAAATCTATCTGCAGGGATACCGGTATATGATTGTGTGAATGAAAGAAAATTGGAACGAGGCGAACCGATACCGGCCAATTCGGTTGTGGTGCCCGGGACACGTCCAATTTCAGCAAAATTGGATTGGGCACATAAACAAGGTTTACAATTGCAGTGCGCTTTAATTGTTAAATACAGAGATGAATCAAGTAATGCTTCACTTGAATTGGAAAGCATATTGAGATAAAACCAATAACTGATCTTCTAATCTAAATATCGGNNATTCCTTCGTATGTATCAATTCTGCGATCACGAAGGAATGGCCATGTTCTGCGTTGCGAATCAATTAAACTTAGATCACATTCTGCGATAATAATCTCCTCCTGGTCACCTGCACGGGCTAAATATTTCCCAAATGGACCACTCACAAAAGAATCACCCCAAAACGTAATGTTGTCTTCAGTTCCAACTCTATTTACACTTGCAACATAACAACCGTTTGCTACGGCATGACTTCGCTGGATAGTCTCCCAGGCTTGCATATATTCATTTTTGATTGCTTCATCCTCATCAGGTAAGGTTCCAATTGCTGTTGGATAAAATAGGATCTGAGCTCCCTTAAGTGCCGTCAATCGAGCTGCTTCCGGATACCATTGGTCCCAGCAGATTAAGACTCCTACCACTCCATATTTAGTTTTAAAAACCTTATAACCGGTATCACCCGGAGTGAAATAATATTTCTCATAAAATCCAGGATCATCAGGAATATGAGATTTCCTGTAAATGCCCAGATTTTTCCCATCAGCATCAAATACAACTGCCGTATTGTGATAGATTCCATCAGTCCTTTTCTCGAACAAGGAAGCTATAATCACGACGTTCAATTCTGCTGCCAAATTCGATAGTTCTTGTGTGGTTTGTCCCGGTATAGATTCGGCCAGATCAAAATGTTTTTCATCAAATTGCTGACAGAAATACAAGGATTGATACAACTCTTGCAAACAAATAATTTGGGCACCTGATTTAGCTGCTTCCCGAATTTTACTTATTGATTTTTTCTGATTTTCTAATGGATTCGATGAACAGGTCATCTGGATCAATCCAACACTAACTTTTGCCAATGATATTGGGATTTAATGAATAAATGACATGTAAAATTACATGTTTTCATTGTTAAATGCATCTTCGTTAGAAATCTGCCGTCGTGAATACAAACGTTTAAAATCATCTGTTTTACAAATTTTGACATGCCTATATTATGAATCAGAAAAGCGGTTCCAAAATAAGTTGATTATGGGCAAATACATACCGATTTTCAGGTTTCAATACAACAGAGAGATTATATTATACAAGCTAATATTGATACGATATAAGCCAAAATTATCTAACGGAGAACATTATTATGAGTAACATAGCACCTACCAAGAACAAAAAACTGATAGAGTGGGTAAATCAAGTAGCCGATCTTTGCAAACCAGATACTATTTATTGGTGCAATGGATCACAAGAAGAATACGATCGTCTTTGCCAGGAATTAGTTGACGCCGGAACTTTCATCCGATTAAATCCAGAAAAACGTCCAAATAGTTTTGCTTGTTTTTCAGATCCCTCTGATGTCGCAAGAGTAGAGGACAAAACTTTTATCAACAGTTTAAGAAAAAGTGACGCGGGACCAACGAACAATTGGGAAGATCCCCGTGAGATGAAGCGAATCCTGAATAAGCTGTATGATGGATGTATGATGGGTCGTACCATGTACGTCATCCCATTTAGTATGGGTCCGATAGGATCTCCAATATCGCAGATTGGTGTTGAAATTACAGGCTCTGCATATGTGGTTACAAATATGCGCATCATGACCAGAATGGGCCAAAATGTTTTAAATAGTCTTGGAAATGGTGAATTTGTAAAAGCACTTCACTCACTTGGGGCTCCCCTCCAGCCCGGCCAGAAAGATGTCAAATGGCCATGTAATCCAGACACTAAGTACATCTGCCATTTTCCCGAAGAGCGTTTGATTATGTCATACGGTTCAGGTTACGGTGGAAATGCATTGCTTGGTAAAAAATGTTTCGCTTTGAGAATTGCATCCACTATGGCTCGCGATGAAGGTTGGCTAGCTGAACACATGCTAATTCTGGGTGTTGAATCACCAAGTAAGGAAAAAACTTATGTTGCAGCAGCTTTCCCAAGTGCCTGCGGTAAGACAAATTTTGCCATGTTGATCCCACCTAAAGAAATGGGTGACTGGAAAGTTACTACTGTTGGTGATGATATTGCATGGATTAAACCAGGTCCCGATGGGAAACTTTACGCCATCAATCCGGAATATGGATTCTTTGGTGTGGCTCCCGGAACAAACTATAAAACAAATCCAAATGCAATGAAGAGTATCGAGCATGATACAATCTTCACGAACGTGGCAATAACACCAGATGGTGATGTATGGTGGGAAGAAATAAGTAAAGAAGTTCCTGAGGGACTTATTAACTGGCAGGGACAGCCACACGATCCTCAATCTGGAAAACCTGCAGCTCATCCGAACTCTCGATTTACTGCACCGGCTGTTAATTGTCCGTCTTTGGATGACAAATGGGAAGATCCTGCTGGTGTGCCAATCAGTGCCTTTATTATGGGTGGACGACGTGCAACTACTGTGCCTTTAGTTTGTCAGTCTTTCAACTGGAATTATGGACCATACTCAGCTGCAACAATGGGATCTGAAATGACCGCAGCAGCTTTCGGGCAACTTGGCAAGGTAAGACGTGATCCATTTGCAATGCTACCATTCATGGGGTACCACATGGCTGACTACTGTAACCATTGGTTGCAATTCGGACGTACATTACCAAATGCTCCGAGAATTTTCACAGTAAACTGGTTCCGAAAAGACGAAAACGGCAAGTTTATGTGGCCTGGATTTGGTGATAACATGCGCGTACTGAAATGGATCGTTGAACGAGTTCGAGGTAAAGCGTTTGCGGTAGAAAGCCCATTAGGCTGGATGCCACGCTATGAAGATCTGGACTGGTCCGGATTAGAAGATTTCTGTCGAGAAGACTTCCAGAAACTGATGTCAGTAGATCGTGAAGCATGGAAAGATGAGTTACTAAGTCACGAAGAGTTATTTAGTAAGCTGTATGATCGATTACCAAAAGAATTCTTCTACATGCGAGAGTTGATGCTTTCCAGTCTGTGGAGATCTCCAGAACATTGGGAACTGGCTCCTGAACGAATGCACTAATTCGATTACCATTAAAAATAAAAAAAGGCCGTCACTAATCAGATGGCCTTTTTTATATCCCAAACTTAAGATTCGGCAAGTGTACTTAGTTTTTCTAAGTTATCTGCAAGTCTTAGCGCTTCAATCACATCATGAATATTGCCTTTCATGATTTCATCAAGGTTGTAGAGTGTTAGTCCGATGCGGTGATCGGTTAACCTTCCTTGTGGGAAATTATAGGTTCTGATTTTAGCACTTCGGTCCCCGGTTGATACCTGACTTTTACGTTCAGCTGCTCGTGCCTGAACTTTCTTTTCATACTCCATATCGTACAATTTGGTTCGAAGCATTACCATTGCTTTGGCACGGTTCTTTATTTGAGAACGCTCCTCCTGGCACTCAACGACTACACCTGATGGCACGTGTTTGATACGAATGGCCGAGTCTGTTTTGTTGATGTGCTGTCCACCGGCCCCGGTAGCTCTGAAGGTATCTACTTCAAGGTCAGCCGGATTAATCTGGATATCCACTTCTTCAGCTTCAGGTAGCACGGCAACGGTTGCAGCTGAGGTGTGTACCCTCCCCTGTGATTCGGTTTCCGGAACTCGTTGAACCCTATGAACGCCGCTTTCGTATTTCATTTTGCCAAAAATCTCCGAACCGGATAACCCAAAAACAATCTCTTTAAATCCACCTTTCGGTGCTTCATTCAGGCTGAGGAGTTCTAATGTCCAGCGTTGAGTATCGGCATACCTGCGATACATAGTAAACAAATCACCCGCAAAAATCCCGGCTTCATCCCCTCCGGTACCGGCTCTTATTTCAACAATCGCATTACGTTTATCTTCAGGATCGGATGGAACCAGCATCAATTTAATCTCGTCTTCAAGTTTTTCAGCTTCAGTTCTGAGCGATTCCAACTCCTCTTTTGCCATTGCAATGAATTCACGATCGGACTCTGTTTCTATTATTTCAAGATTACCGCTTATGTTCTTTCTGGTTGCAACAAGCTTATCGTAAATCTTCATCAAATCACCCAGATCACTATGTTCTTTACTCATTTCAACAAACTTTTTCTGATCAGAGTACACACCCGGATCACCCAAAGCCACTGTAAGTTCTTCAAATCGCGATTTCAGTTGTTTAAGTTTATTGTCGATATTCATGGGTAAAGTTGAAAGGAAATTCGGTATTCGTGCTCATAATTCTGTAATTTTACAAAATACGGAATTTTAAGCACAGCAGACAGAAAACATAATCAGTTTATGCAACGGAGCCCTTTAGAAGCAGGTTTTACAATAGGATTTATCGGTGGTGGACAACTCGCACGGATGTCGGCTTTACAAGCATTCAGATATGGAATGAAAGTAGCAGTCTACGTTACTTCAAATGCTACAGAGCCGGTTGAACAAATGACTCCGTTGGTGTTTCGTGGTGGATTGAATGATTTCGAAAAACTGGTCGAGTTTGCACGTGTTTGTGATGTCATCACATTGGAAAATGAATTCGTCGACGCAGCCGTGCTTCAGGAAGTTCAAAATCGTACCGGTAAACCCATTTATCCTACAGTCAAATCATTTGAATTGATAGGTGACAAACTGACTGAAAAGGAAACTTTTCAAAGTGCCGGAATCCCGGTAACACCATTTTCCAGAATTGAAAATGTAGCTGATATGGATCAGTTCGGCAACAANNGCAACAATCACGGATGGCCGTATGTGTTGAAATCCGCAAAAGGGGGTTACGATGGTTATGGGAATGCAACCGTAAAATCACTTGAAGATGCTGTTAAAGCATTTGAATCTTTAGGTGGTAAAAAGGGACAAATAGTAATAGCTGAAGCATTTGTGCCTTATTCAATGGAACTGGCTGTGATGGTTGCCAGGAATAACACCGGAGTTGTCGTTTATCCTTGCGTTGAATCTATCCAGCAAGACCATATTTGCAAGGAAATCATAGTCCCGGCTCGAATCACATACGAACTTCGGATTCAAACTCAAGAACTTGCAGTTGCTGCTATAGAAGCGATTGATGGAATCGGGATGTTTGGTTTCGAATTCTTTTTAACAACCGATAATCAGATTTTACTTAATGAATCGGCCCCTCGTCCTCACAATTCGGGACATTACACCATTGAAGGCTGTGTAACTTCGCAGTTTGAAAATCATGTAAGAGCAGTATGTGGACTCCCTCTAGGCCCCACGGATTTAGTGAAACCCATTGCTACTATGATTAATATCCTGGGAAAACGTAAAGGGGTGGCAAAAGTCGAAGAATTTGACCCAGTGATGTACTCCAGAAGTGCACACTTGCATATTTACGGGAAGTCTGAAAGTAAAATTGGACGTAAAATGGGACATATAACCGTTTTGGGTGATGAAATTGACTCAACACTTGAACGTGCCAGAAACATGGAATCTCAAATCATACTTTAATTATGGATCAATCAAATCCTTTAGTCGGAATCGTGATGGGAAGTGATAGTGACTGGCCGGTCATGAAAGCCGCTGCAGAAATTTGTCAGCAATTTGGAGTTAATTATGAGGCAAAAGTGGTGTCAGCTCATCGTACACCAGATGATATGGCAGACTACGGAAAATCAGCAGCAGACCGTGGAATCAAAGTGATCATCGCTGGTGCAGGCGGAGCCGCTCACCTACCGGGAATGTTGGCCTCACACTCTACATTACCTGTGGTAGGAGTTCCGGTTGAGACAAAACAATTAAAAGGGATGGATAGTCTACTTTCGATCGTTCAAATGCCAAAAGGCATACCTGTTGCCACTGTTGCAATCGGAAATGGACAAAATGCAGGATTACTTGCTATCAGAATCCTGGCATCATTTGACTCGAATCTACGTGATAAGCTTAAGCAATATCACGAGAATATGGCAACCGAGTCACGTTTAAAGACATCCAATTTAAAATAAAAAAGGCATCCAAAAAGGATGCCTCTGATTTCGATAAGTTGATTTCTTTTACGAAAATGCTTCTTTAAAACGAGTAAAGAACCCTTTATTTCGTTCGAGCTTAGACGCTGGATCAAAATTTGGAGACTTTCGAAGAGTCTCAACTTTTTCTTTCTCTTCTTTTGTCAACTGGTCTGGAATATGTACGTTAATACGGACATACTGATCGCCGAACTGATTACTGTTCAATGTTTTTATTCCTTTGTCGCGCATTCGAAGCAGTTTTCCGGGTTGAGTACCTGGATCAACACGTAATTTTGCTTTTCCTTTAAGTGTAGGTACTTCAATTTCAGTACCTAAAATAGCATCTGCCACTGAAATTTGACTATCGTAAAAGATATCATCCCCTTTTCGTTCAAAAAACTCATGTTCAAGTTCTTCAATTATAACTATGAGATCACCAGCCTGACCACCGCGTAATCCGGCATTTCCCTGACCTCTTAATGTGAGATAATTTCCTTTTCCTACACCAGAAGGGATTTTGACTTTGACGGTCTCTTCACCTTTAATTCTACCTTCACCGGAACAACTCTTACATTTGTTCTTGACCACACGTCCCTCACCATGACATGTTGGACATGGTTGAACATTCACGAATTGCCCGAACATAGTACGACTCACCTGTCGAACTTCACCCATCCCATTACAAGTTGAGCAAGTCATAAAATCATCATTGGTTTCCGCGCCGGTTCCATTACATGATGAACATTTAAGGTGTTTTTTTACTTTAATTTTTTTCTCAACACCAAAAGCGATGTCTTCTAGGCTCAACTTGAGGTGCAATTTCATATCATCGCCGGGTTGTCCGGCTGAGCGACGTCCACGGCTGCGTGTACGACCTCCACCAAAGATATCCTGGCCAAAAATATCACCAAATTGAGAAAAGATATCATCCATAGAGAAACCCTGGAAATCAGGTTCCCGGAATCCACCTGAATGTAGTCCCTGATGTCCAAACTGATCGTATCGGGCACGTTTATCAGGATCTTTGAGCACATCAAATGCTTCAGCAGCTTCTTTAAAGAGTCGTTCGGCATCCGGATTATCTTTATTTCTATCAGGATGAAACTCCATAGCTTTTTTTCGATAAGCTTTTTTTATTTCATCGGCAGAGGCAGATTTTGATACACCAAGAACCTCGTAATAATCTCTTTTGTTACTCATAATTATTCACTTACAATGACTTTTGCGTGTCTGATTACTTTATCACCAATTTTATATCCTGCTTCGAGGACCTGTAGAACTGTATCTGATTGAATAGATGGGTCATTAGATGGTGTTTTGAGCATAGCATCGTGTATATTTACATCAAAAGGCACACCCGATTCATTGATCATTTCAACACCATACGTGTTTAACACATGATTAAATTTTTCAGCTACTAAATTGACACCTTCCAGAAAAGCTTTAGGGATTTCCTGATCAGTTGCGGCTCCCAATGAACGTTGCATATCGTCATTTACTGGTAAAAATGCCTTAACTGCTTCAATTTTTGCATCATCAAGTAATTGAATACGCTCGCGCATCATACGTTTTTTAACATTTTCAAACTCGGCAGTGCGTCTAAGTAAAGTGTCTTTGGATATTTCCAATTCTGATTTCAGTGATTCAATAGTGGATTCGAGTTCAGCAATACGTAATTCTTCTTCGCTCGTTTCATCAGATAATACACCAACCGTTTCGGATACATTTTGATCATTTTCCGGCTTCATATCTTCGTTTAAAATTTCGGGGTCAAGTACCTGCTCTGTTGAATGCTTCGTGTCTTTTTTTTTCATAATAATTATGTGTCGATTTGTGCTTTATTAAAACGTGTGGCCAATTGTTCTACCAATGAAACCATGCGGGGGTAATTCATGCGTTTTGGTCCAACCAAACCGATGGTTCCAGTAACTGTGCCAATAGAATATTTTGTTGAAACAACGCTACATTGTTCAATTTGCGATAAGTTATTTTCAGTGCCGATACGAACGCGAACCTGGTTCTCAGGATTTAACTGATCATGTTCGAAAAGATGAATGATCATGTCCTCATCCTCGATAAACTCCACAATGCTTCTGAATTTACTCAAATCACTAAATTCAGGTTGCATTGCCATATATTCAGCACCGCCAAAATGGAATTTTCGAACCTGATGATCCTCAAAAATAGAGTCTGCAGATTCAATGAAGATGCGAATGAGACCAGTGTGATCAAGTTGNNTTGAGCATTTCACCAATGTGTCGGGCGATATCCGAAAGTTTTCTACCGTGAAGTCGTTCATTCAGGATGCTGCTTACAACCTCCAGGTCTTTACGTGAAATTTCTGATTGAACTTCTATACTGATAGTTTTCGTTAATCCACTTTGAATTGCCATCACAATCAGCAAACGGTTACTACTCATACTGATTATTTCCAACTTGTGGAATGTACCGGTCGCGAGTTTTGGCGCAATTACTACGGCAAGTAGATTTGATAATTTCGCAAGCAAACGAGCGGCATTGATTACTGCATCATCCAAATCATTATTCAGTGTTGCTGTAATTTGATCTAATGCACGTTGTTCATTTGATGATAAACGGGATAATCGCATCAATGAAACAACATAAAATCGATAGCCCAGCTGAGTTGGAATTCGCCCGGCAGAAGTATGTGGATGATCCAGAAAACCCTTTGTTTCCAGACTGTTCATCGCATTTCGAATGGTCGCAGAACTCACATTCAAGCGATGTTGCTCTACCAATGTGCGAGAAGCTATCGGGCTCGCGGTCTTTATAAAATCCTGAATAATGAACTGAAGGATTTCCTTCTCACGGTGATTCAATTCAGGGAATTCTACTAAATTCATATCAATTTTATGATTTCTCTTCAGCTAAGTAATTTACGAAAAATTGAGTACAAATACTTGATGGTCAAACCACCACAATTTTTAGTATCGATTAGATTATTCTAAATCGAAAAACATCCTATACGTCGAAATCCAACACAATTAAACGAGCCAAATCAGAAATTTAGTTTATAATTCAGCCAATTTTTTCATGAAAAAACTCGATCATATTTCCATCCGGATCTGTTATGAAAAGAAACCGACCATTTTTTCGGTTTGCAGGTCCGGTGATAATTGAAACATCATTTTCTTTAAAAAATTCAGCTAATTCATCTACTTTTTCAGGAGATGACAAGGTAAATCCAAAATGATCTACACGATAATCTTTGGATGTATTATCATAGGCTGTCTCAGCTTCAACTATTACCAGTGA